>VBLT01000004.1 GCA_005878615.1 Methanobacteriota archaeon | reverse complement strand
CGCGGGAGCCGCGATGGGCTTCAGCTCGGTGTCCGTCGTGATGAACTCGATGACGCTGCGGCGGTTCCGTCCGCAGCTTTGAGGTGATCGGATGGCATGGATCAGGAGGTGAATGGATGGAGAAAGATCCGGTGTGCGGGATGATGGTGGACCCGAAGCGTCCGCCGGGCGGTACCTCGACCTACGGAGGGAAGACGTACTACTTCTGCTCCGCGGGATGCAAGGCGTCGTTCGATCGGACTCCCGCGAAGTTCGCGAAGTGACCTCCTCTTCGGGAGGCGATTCACCGGCAAAGGTTTATGCGAACACGGGGTCATCGCGCGCCGTGGAGAGCGGCGAAGCGCCTTCGCTCTGGTCCCGGTTCACGTGGAGCCGCGCCTTGTTCGCGGTCCTCCTCCTGAATCTCGTGTGGACCGCGTCCTTGTTCCTCTGTCCCGCCACGCTGCCGCCGGGCTCTACCCCTCCGAACCTCGTCGGCGGGGCGAACCTCGTGGACCACGAGGGCCTCTGGGAAACCTTCCCGCTCTATGACCGGATCATCTACACGATCGGCGACGCGCAGTGCCACCAGCTATACTACCGGTCCTTCTGGCTGAACGGGAACCAGATGCCGATCGACGAGCGGATGACCGCGATGTACGTCTTCGCGAACCTCGGCCTGCTCGCCACGATCTTCGCTCGGCCTTCGACGAGCACCGGCCAAGTCATGTTGAACGCCTTGCCGGAGTTCCTTCGGCGCCGGCTCGCACGTCTCGGCGTGGACCGGGCCGGCGCGCTCGTGATCGCCTTCGGCCTGATCCCGATGGCCGTCGACGGGTTCACGCAGCTCTTCAAGGTCGGCGGCTACGAATCGACGCCCCTCGCCCGCGTGCTGACCGGCGGACTCGCGGGGTTCGTTGGAGGACTCCTCATCGGCGCGATGCTCGTCACGATCCGCGCCTTCGCCATCGAGATCCAACAGAGGTACGCAGACCTCCAGGCGAACGCCCTGGCCCCGCGGTGAGCGAAGGTTTTTCAAGGGCCCCCTTGTTCCGACCGCCTAATGGCCCGCCGGAAGCGCAAGGATGAGCCCACAGACTGGGTCGCCCCCGACTTCGACGAGGTCGGCTACATGCGGACGGAGATCCAGGCGGCGAAGACCGCCGTCCTCACGATCGCCTGGGCCGCCGTCGGCGCGATCGTCTCGTTCCTCCTCTACTCGGTCAACGCGGCCCTCGCCTTCTTCGCGGGGATCGCGGTGGCGGTCGGCCTGTACTACGTGCTCCCGTTCCTCGGGATCAGCGTCAAGGGTTTCAAACGTCGGGATTGGACGGGACATGGGATCACGTACTTCTTCAGCTGGCTCGCTTTCTGGATCCTGCTCCTGAATCCGCCGTTCGGCGATTTCACGACGCCGACGATTCAGGCCATCTCCGTGTCCCCGTACCAGACCGGTTACACGGGAGGCCTGTCGTGCCTTCCTCTGGTGGGCGGGGCCGTGTTCGTGCCGCAGAACCCACCAAACGACTCGGTGTACGTCCTGTTCCGCGCGACCGACAATGTCGGCATCGCCTCTCTGCAAGTCAACGTCACCCCCGTTGGGTCCGCCCAGCCTCCGTTCGAGCTGACGCCGATTCCTCTATCCGGCCTCAGCCGTTGTCGAAATCACACGTCCGAACCGTACCCCGGCGGCACCTACTCCGTGTCGTTCAAGTTCGGCCCCGCGTCCACCTACAGGGTCATCGTCGCCGCCCGCGACCCGAGCGGCCACATCGCGGCGTACACCTTCGATATCCACGACTAGCGAAGCGGGACGTTATCGCTCCCACGGGAATCGCTTGTCGAAGAGGCGCGTCCACGCCTCGGCATGTTTCGAGCGCAGGGCCGCGACGCCGGAGTGGATGCCCACGGACTTTCGGGCCGCCTTCTCGAGATCTTTGCCAAGGCCGAGGTCCCGCCATTTCCCCTTGACGAGCAATTCGGCCGTGGTGGCCTCCCGCGTGACGTCGACGGCCCAGCGTTCGCCGTGGAGGTACGGGCCCGCCATCGTCTTCGGGCTGCGCCGCCATTTGTCGAGGAAGTCCTTCGAATTCTTGACCCAGACAGGCGGGCCTTCGTGCCGCGAGGCCTTGGGGAGGGAGGCCACCTCGAGCTCGAAGAGGAACAAGGCCTCCTTCCCGACCAGGTCGAACCGCGAATCGAACACCTGGAAGGCGGATCGATGGAGCAGGTCCGCGAACGATCGATGGGCCTTCCGCAACTGCGGATAGAGGACGTCCTCCGTCAGGGCCGGCGCGGGGATGGAGACCGCGAGGAGGCCCGAACCCCGCTTTCGGACGAGGACCCGCAACTTCGAGATCGGGAGCGCCTTCAGTGGCCGCGGGAAGAAGAATCGCTCGCTCGGCGCGGCGAGGTACTCGCGGGCGGCGTGGACGAAGGTCGCGAGTTGTTCGATGCCGACCGCGCTCGCGACGTTGCGGTTCGGGTCGACCGGATCGACGACGATCAGCGGCTCCGGGAAGGTGCGCGCGGGGGGACCCTCCAACACGATGACCGTCCCGGGCCGCCAGGAAAGGCTGCTGTCGAGGACGCCGCGGAAGCTGGCGTACTTCAGGATGAGGAGCTCGCAGAGGTAGCCGCTGAAGCCGAGCACCTTGGCCTCCGCCCCGTACACGCCGATCCCTTCGGCCCACGCCTTCAGCAGTCGAACCTCGTTCGTCTGCCCTTCTTTCACATGTCCGAGGACGTAGTCCACGTGGAGGGGCGTGCGGTCGACCGCGCTCATGCGCTGGGTCGCGTCCGTGATCCGGTAACAGGGGACGATTTCGACCTCGAAGCCGCCGTACCAGCCGCGGGTGTACGGATGCTCCGCGTACATCCGCACGGGCCGCTCGAGCACGTCGCCGAAGGCGAGGCCCTCCCTCTCGAGGACCTCTCGCGGGGTGTCGGGAGGAAACGTCACGAAGATGTCGATCTCGGTCCCGGTGAGGTGCACGCCCTTCGCGACGGATCCGACGAGCAGAGGTTTCGCGGCGAGGCCCTTGGCCGCGATCTTGGTTTCGAGGATTCGCATCACGTCGCGGACGACGCCCTGGATGCGGCGGTCCTCCTCCGGCGAAGGCAGGATTTTCCGGAGGATTGCGTCCTCGAACCGAGGCATCGCGCCCGAATCCGCTGGCCGTATTTAGAATCCCGCTCGGGAGGGATGGTCAGCGGAGGAGCCCGTTGAGCCGCGCCGCGGCGATGATGCCGTCAATGACGAATTGCACCGCGATGGCCGCGAGGAGGAGGCCCATGATGCGGCCGAACGCCCGCGCCCCGGTCCGCCCGATTTTGCGGAAGATCCGGTCCGCGTTGTGCAGCAGCACGAGGGCTGAGAGGACGGACACGAGGATGCCCGCGAAGACGAACATCTTGTCCGCGAAGTCGGACACCGGCGCGGTCATGTAGATCATCACGGTCGTGATGGCGCCCGGTCCCGCAAGGAGCGGGATGCCCAACGGGACGATCGCGACCTCGTCCCGCTCGAGGGTCTCCTCCCGTTCCTGGGCGGTCAGCCGCGAACGGGGCCGCTCTCCATGCAGCATCTCGAGCGCGACCCCGAACAAGAGGACCCCGCCGGCGATCTTGAAGGCCGGGATCGTGAAGCCGAATCCCGCGAAGATCCATTGGCCGAAGACGGCGAAGACGCCGAGGGTGATTGTCGCCGTGAGACAGGCCTTCGACACGATCTGCTGTTTCTGGAAGGCGTCCATGTCGTCCGTGAGGACGGAGAAGAAGGGGACCACTCCGAGGGGGTCCACGATCGCGAAGAT
The DNA here is from genome assembly GCA_005878615.1 of Methanobacteriota archaeon. Taxonomy (GTDB): domain Archaea; phylum Thermoplasmatota; class Thermoplasmata; order RBG-16-68-12; family RBG-16-68-12; genus RBG-16-68-12. Next base: position 1,346 of record VBLT01000004.1, on the reverse strand, counting down.
GGAGGCCATGGCGGTGGCGCCGAACGCCCAATCCACCATGGTCTTCCTTGGATTCGGGCGCTCAGTGCTTACGCATCAACTTCATCCAGCCGCCGCTCTCGTACACGGCGAGGTTGCGGCTGTTCGCGGTCCGCACGAATTCGTCCCAGGTGATGACCTGGAGCTTGTCGCTGGTGCCCTTGGAAAAGCGCAGCGTGCTCGTGCCAATCACCTTGCTCGGCTGGAGCCCCTTGACGGAGGCGATCTGCCGTGCGTACTCGAACGAGATCTCCTTGAGTGCAGGCATGTTCCATCCCTTTTCCGCGCGCCACCCATATGGCAGCGCGCTGACGGCTGTACGACACCCTCCGCTATAAGTGTCTTTCGTCTGTCTGACACCGTTTGACAATCCTCCATCGCGTCGCGCGGGCCGACGCCGGTGCATCTCCGCGGCCACCGTCGATCTCGACCGCGCCGGGGCCGGCCGGTCTCACCCGCAGTCCCGCGACCGGCCTCGAAATATTCTCAGGGATGATTTCCTCAGCCGACGGCTTATATAAGCTGGCGGACACCGGAGGAACAGTACGCCTTCTGTTGGCGGTGACGTGACCATGGCGAGTGACAAGCCCTCCCCGTTCCTCGTCGAAGCGGTGAAAGCCTCCGCGTCGCGGTTCAAGGAGACGAAGAATGCGCTCGAGGCGCGGCAGAAGGAGTTGGACGCTCGAGAAGCCGAGTTGGAGACCCGCGCGACCGACCTGGAACGAAAGGCGGAGCGCCTGAAGGGCGAGCGGGACGACTTCCAGAAGGAGAAGGAGCAAGTCACCGCGGCCCGCGCCACGATCGACCGCGACCTCGGCACCGTCCGCGTCGAGCGGGAGAAGTCCGGGTCCGAGGAACGGCGCGTCCAGGAATGGGCCCGGACCTTGAACGACCGCGAGAAGGCGATCAAGGAAAACGAGGACCGCGTCAGGCGGCTCGACATGGACCTTTCCGGTCACCTCAAAGAATCCGAGGCCAAGATCCAGTCGCTCCTCGAGCGCGAGGAGCTCGCGGCTCAGCGGGAGCGCGCCTTGGCCGACACGATTGAGCGGCTCGTCGGCATGGAACGCGGCCTCGCGGACCGCGACAAGAAGCTCGCGATGCGCGAGGAGGAACTCATCAAGCTCCAGAACGAGCGGCTCCGGTCGCTCGAGGCGCGCGAGCGGGACATGCTCAAGATCACCGAGGAGATGCATGCCCGCCAGAAGGAGTCCTCGGCGCAGCACGAATCCTTCGTCGAATTGCAGGACACCCTCCGACAGGAACTGAACCGCCTCGCGACGGAACGCGAACGGCTCGCGGGGAAGGAGAAGAGCCTAATCGAGGCG
>VBLT01000003.1 GCA_005878615.1 Methanobacteriota archaeon | reverse complement strand
CATTCGCCTTCCGCCGCCGCACTGCATCCCGGACTCGGTCGAACACGGGCACGCCCTCGACCTTGATGCCGGCCTTCCCTGGCGTCACACCGGCCACGACCTTCGTCCCGAAGTCGAGCATCGCGCGCGTGTGGAATTGGCCCTGATGGCCCGTGATGCCTTGCACGACGACGCGAGCCTTCTTCGTCAGGAGGACGGCCAGATCAGGGACCTCCCAACTTGACGCGCACCGCGAGTTCCGCGGCTTCTTCGATTGTCTCCGCGGCGTGCGTCCCAACGGACCGCAGGATCTCTTTCGCGGCAGATTCGTTCACTCCCTTGATCCGAGCGACGACGGGCACTTTGGCGTGCATCTCGTCGATCGCCTGCTTCACGCCCGTCGCGACCGTATCCGCCTTCGTGATCCCGCCGAAGATGTTGACCAGGATTACGGACGGATTCGCCTTGATCAGGAGTTCGAAGGCCTGCTTGACCTTCGCCGGATCGTCCGTGCCGCCGAGGTCCAGGAAGACGCCGCCCCTCCCTCCCTTGAGGGCCAAGGCGTCGAGCGTGGCCATCGTCAGGCCCGCGCCATTGGCGATGACGCCGATGTCCCCGTCCAGCTGGATGAAGACGATGCCCTTGTCGTGCGCCTCCTGCTCCAGAGGCGTCCGGTCCTGGTCCAGATTCGCGTACTCCGGATGGCGGTATTCCGCGCTGTCGTCGATCACGAGCTTCGCGTCGCCCGCGATCACGCGGCCGCCTCCCGTCACGATGAGGGGATTGATCTCGACGAGCTCCGCGTCCTCTTTCCGGAAAAGATCGTAGGCGCGGCGGGCGATGGAGGCGACCTGCTCAGCGATGTCACGCTCGATCGAAAGCGCGCCCGCCAGCGACCGAAGGATGTACGGCTGGATCCCGATCATCGCGGGGACGTGTTCCATGAAGAGGTCCTCCCGCGGGACCTCCTCCACGTCCATCCCGCCCATCGCGGTGGCCATGAGGAGCGGCTCCCGCGCGGACCGATCGATCGTGAGGCCGAGGTACAGTTCCTTCGCGATCGAGAGGCGCTCCTCGAGGTACACCTGCTTCACCCGATACCCGTGGATGTCCATGCCGAGGATCTGGCCCGCGACCTGGCGCGCCTCCTCCAACGTCTCCGCGGGCCGGATGCCGCCGGCCTTGCCGCGTCCTCCGACGAGGACCTGCGCCTTCACCATGCAGGGAAGGGGCGGGTCCGTGATCTCCTCCGGCTTCGACGCCACGATGCCGCGGGGGACCGGGATCCCGTATCGGGCGAAGATCTCCTTCGCCTTGTGCTCGAGGAACTTCATCGCGGGCCCGCTCGGCGATGACGCGGCGTTCCTTTAGCCTTGCCTTCGCGGCGCGGACTCAGATCGGCGTGCCGGTCGACATGACGAGTTCCCGGAACGCCTTCATGATCGCCTTCGTCGTCGGCCCCGGCTTGCCGTCGCCGATCGTCCGCCCGTCGACCTCGACGACCGGAGCGACCTCGGCCGCGGATCCGGTGATGAAGGCCTCGTCCGCCGCCCACATGTCGTACAAGGTGAAGAACTGCTCCTTGGCCTCCAGGTGGAGGGACGGAGCGAGCTCGAGGACCGTCTCCCGCGTCACGCCCGGGAGGTTCGTCGAAGTGAAGGGCGTCACGATCGTATGGTTGCGGACGATGAAGACGTTCTCCGCGCTCGCCTCCGAGACGTAGCCGTGGATGTCGAGCATGAGCGCCTCATCGGCGCCGTACTGGTTCGCCTCGACCTTGGCCATGATGTTGTTCAGATAGTTGAGGGACTTGATCGAGGGGCTTAGGCTCTGCGGGGGCACGCGGCGGTACGAGGAGGTGACGACCTTGAGGCCGCGCTCGTAGACACGTCCGAGGAGGTTGATGCTCGGCTGCGCGATCACGATGATGCTCGGCCCGGACTTGGCCTTCCTCGGGTCGAGGCCCAGGTCCCCGGGCCCGCGGGTGATGATCGGGCGAATGTACCCTTCCCGCATCTCGTTCCGGCGGCAGGTGTCGAGGATGATCTTCGACAGCGCCTCCTTGGAATGCGGGATCTTGAGGTCGATCGCCTTCGCGCTGTGGAAGAGCCGCTCCAGGTGCCGCTCGAGCTTGAAGACCCGGCCGTTGTAGGCCCGGATGCCTTCGAAGACGCCGTCCCCGTACAGGAGGCCGTGGTCGAACACGCTGACCTTCGCCTCGGATTGCGGGTAGAACTTGCCGTCGACGTAGACACTCAATTCCAATCTGGGGGCCCCCGGCCGCGTATATATCATCGCCTTCACTAATAGACTTTCTTCCCTGGGAGTCGGGCCCCGTCGTCAGCGGAACTTTTGTCCGGTCATCCGCTCGAACAACGCGACGTAGAGGTCGCTCACTTCCTTCGTCACGTCGGCGGGCAGCGGCGGGATGTTTGGTTCCGGTTTTCCGCCGGCCCGCGCGTCCATCAACGCCTGATGGTAACCGATCTTGCGGTAGTATTGCCGCACGAACTCCTTGCTCAGCTCGACCTGCCGTCCGCGGTCGTACTCCTTGAGATCCCAGAATCGGTCCTCGTCCGCGGTGCCGAACGTGTCGACGAGCATGAGGCGTCGGTCGCCGTCCATCGCGAACTCCTTCTTCCCGTCGACGTGGATCAGGCCTCGTCGCCTCACTTCGTCATTGAGGCGCGAATCGATCGCGAGGACCGCATCGACGAGGTCATTGTACTCGGTCCGGCTGAGCTTCGAGATCGCGAGCGCCTCCTCCCTCGTGAGTTCGCGATCGACCTTCTCGAGTTTCGTCGTCACCTCGACGAACGGCTCCGGCAAAGGCTCGCCGTAGGCGGGCACCTGGCCGGCGGGAAACCCGGCGTCCTCGGGCTGAATCCGCCCGGCCTTGAGCCGGTCGTGGAACGACCCGGCGACGTAATACCGCGCGATCACCTCCAGGGGGATGAGGAAGTTCTTCGTCGTGGGCTTGATCTTGTCGTAGTCCGGGATGACTTGGACGCGCCGCACCCGCATCCGATTCGCACCCTCCAGGCGGAGAAAATGGGTGCGGATCCCGAGGCCCTCGACCAGTTGGAACCAATGCGCGGAGGTCCGGCAGAGGGTCTCCCCTTTGTGCGGGACCTGGGTCGGGATGACCTTGTCGAAGACGCTGATCTGATCCGTGAAGAAGAACTCGAGCTCTTGCGGGGAGACCTCGTAGACTTCCTTGACCTTGCCTTTCCGAAGCAGCCGAATCGTCCCGCCCCGGAGGCGGAAAATGGACGGGCCTCTTAGGGATTTGGGTTCTCGCGGTATTCGAGATACTCCGCGACCTCGGCCGCGAGTTCCGGCGCGAAGTGCTTCCGGAGCAGGTGCAGCCCCAGGTCGATCGAGGCCGTGATCCCGCCAGCGGTCGTCACGAGGCCATCCTCCACGATCCGCTGGTCGACGACCTGCGCGGTCCCTCGCAACTCGTCCATCGCGCTGCGGTGCGTCGTCGCCTTCCGTCCGGCGAGCAAGCCCGCGGCCATCAAGATCAGAGCACCCGTGCAGACGCTGGCCACGGGCTTCTCGGTCCCGAAGTCCAGCAACGACTTGAGCCACTCCGAATCCTGGACGACCTCCGTTCGGCCGGAACCGCCGGGGATGATGAGGAGATCGACCGCCTCGAGGTCCCGCCGCACCTCGTGCGCGAGGAACTTCATGCCCAGGGCGCCGGTGATCTGCTCCTTGAGGGCCCGGAAGCGGACGGTCAGGTCGAGGGGAGGATGGAGGTGCTTGGCGGCCCCCAGCACCTCGTACACGCCGACCGCGTCGAGCTCCTCGACGCCGTCGAAGACGAAGATCGCCATCCGCACGGATCGGAGGTAGGACTACTCGATTTTAATCATTGCTGTCTGATTCCGCGGTCCTTGGGTTTTCTTGGCGGATGAGGCACCGCTAGGCCTCGCCGAGAGGAACTCGTTGAAAATCAGCGTGTTCTCAAGGTCGAAAACGACGAGCTTCAGTCGAGTGCCCTATCCGGGGACGCGCCGGGTACCTTGAATCCTTCCCTAGATGCTCCCGAAGGTCGGCGGTCCGCGCGTCAGAAGACCTCCATGTCCCCATGGACCTCGAGCCCCTGGTCCGTGATGCTGTACGGCTTCACGGATCGCGGGTGCTTGAGGCGCCGCATCTTGATCACTTGAATCACGAGCTGGACCTCGCCGTTGTCGCGCTCGTTGAACCGAAGGCCGATCACGCCGTCCGAGACGTACTCGACGAGCCCGTCGCGCGAGGACCGCGGGTTCTCGTCCTTCACTTCCGCGGTGAAGACGCAGGTGGCCCCCGTGGACTTGAGCTGCTTGCAGAGCCCGAACAGCTTCTCCCGCCTTTCCTTGTCGTCCGCGAAGAGCATGTTCAGGAGGCTGATGGAGTCGATCGCGACCCGCGACGCGCCGCTGCGCTTGATGAAGTCGGGGAGCTCGGACCGGATCCGGGTGACCGTCGTCTTGGCGTCGACCGGCTCGAGCTTCACGATGTGGAGCTTCTTCTCCTTGAGGTATTTCTTGAGATCCCATCCGAACGACGCCGCGTTGGCGACGACGGAGTCGACGTCTTCTTCGAGGGAGATGAAGACCCCTTTCTCGCCGTTGATCAGGCCCTGCATCAGGAACTGAAGCGCGAAGGTCGTCTTGCCGGTGCCGAACGATCCGAGGACCGTGATGATGTGGCCGGCCGGGACGCCCCGGCCGAGCATCTCGTCCAGCCCGTCGATGCCCGTGAGGACAAAGCCCTCAGGGATCCCTTCGTCGGCCTCCGTCGCGTCCTTGGCAGCCGCCTCGGTATCCGCCATCGTCCCACCTCAGGAGATCCGTTCCATATACACGACGACGAGCCCATTGTACGATGAGACCATCGTGGGGAATCGCGCGATCTTGTCCCGCGGCAAGTGCGGCAGGACGCCCGTGAATTTCTCCAGGTACATGTACCGCTGCCGCGTGCTCGACCGCGGGGAGGAGCGCCATTCGAACACGAGGCAGCCGTCCGTGCTGTCCATGAGGAGCTGCTCCTGTCGTCGTTCGAGGATCCCGCGGGTCAGGAGGAGGTAGACGAGGCCGTCCCATCCCTTCGCGGCGCGTTGCAGTCCCTTGACGGTCGTGACGAGGTCCTTCGGTTCGACGAGGTCGGAGATGGCCAGGTCGGTAAGGGAATCGATGACGACGACCGAGTCGCGCGCATTCTGATCGAGGAACGCGATCAACTCTTCCAGGAGGTTCGTCGACGGAAGATCGAAGGGGTCCTCCTGATGCGTCCACGAAGCCGGGACGACGCTGTGACGGAAGTAGGCGGCCGAGAAATCCTTGAACACCGTCCGGTCGCGGAACGCTCGATAGTAATCTCCGTTGAAGGAAGTCGCGAGCTCCTGAAGGATGATTTCCTTCGAACGGGAGAAGGTCACGTAGCAGACGCGCTCCGGGAGCTCGGAGTCGTCGCAGCGGTCCCCGAGGTAATATCGGCGCGCCTCCGGGCGTTCATGGACCAGGGCCGTCTTCGATGCCGCCGTGTAGATGTACTCCTGCATCCCCGCGCCGACGTCGCCCAGCAGCAGGATCGTCGATCCACTCGGGAATCCGCCGTCCACGATGCTATCGAGATCCGCGATACCGGTCGGCACCTTGCGGACCCGCATCGGTTCGGTCGGAGCCGGCAGAGCGTCCACGCTGAAGACGGCGCTCTCTCTCGTTAGAGCCATCCCAATCGGACGCACGAATCCCGCTGGTTCCCATAAAGCACTTTTGTAAAGGGTCGATCCGAACCACACGCGTGGCGCGATGCTGGCCGGTCGGAGCCCTTCCAACTCGCCGACTTTCATCTGATTGGATGAATAAATTAAGAGGACAGGAAGAGTTGCTCGAAGGGCATCGACGTCCACCGACGCGGTCCATCGTGCGTCCGAACCCTTCATGGGGTCGGTGATTATCAGGTTCCGATAGCCACATCGTCACGTTGAAGTGGCCCACCCACGCTGGCATGGCAGCCGGAGGGAAATATGTCGAAGGTTCGAAACCCTCTCGCGGGCTTCGGAATCACGATCGGGTCAGCCCTCGGCTTCTCCTTCTTCATCTGCGTCCCGATCTTGTTCCTGCCGCAGGCGGAACTCGTCTACTTCTACCTGCCCTTCGCCTTGTTCGGCGTCGGCGCATTCTCCGGCCGCAGCGGGTTCCTCGGGACGCTGGGCTTCATCGGGGCGACGATGGGTGCGTTCCTCGGCGTCTATGCGTTCCAATCGCTCTTCGTCCCCCAAGGGTGGCCCCTGTGGTTCTCGGACTGGACGATCCTGATCGACGCCGCGTTCGGGGGCTGCTGCGGCATCGGAGGCCTCGCGTCCGGCAAGCTCGGCCTGCGACGGATCGAGCGCATGTCGGAGACCGGCCTCAAGATGCGACGCTGCCTCAAGTGCGGGGCGAAGGTCGGCGTCGCGGCCCGCAAGTGTTGGTCCTGCCGGGCCTACCTGCCGCCAACCGGGTAGCCGGTTCAGATCTTCTTCATCCGTCCGAGGATCGGCTCGTAGATCAGGCCCTTGTCGAGGAGCGCATTGATCGACTCCTCGAGCGAGTCCTTCGATACGCCTCGCGTCGTCGCGGTCTCGAGGATCCCTTCCCAAGGCGCCCCCTTGCCGTCCGCGTCCAAGGCCGCGATGATCTCGAGGACCTTGCCCTCCGATTCGTCCGCCTCGCGGCTCGGTTCCTGCTTGATCGGCCGCGGGGTGTCGACGGTGGGCTCGCCCGGCGCGATCGGCTCGCGGTACTCCGGCAGGAGGTACCGCAGGCCTTCGGCGAGCATCGCCAGGTAGCGGGACAGGTCGACCTTCCCGTAATGGTTCACCGCCTGGACGATCCCGTCGGCGATCGCCTCCTTGACGCCGACCTTCACGAGGCCCTCCTTCGTGGGCGGGTCCATCTTCTGGGCCTCCGCCATCGCATCGAGGCGCTTCTGGAGCGATCGGCAGGCCTCGAGGATCCAATAGTCCCGGACGCTTTCGTCGACGGACTTGATCACTTCCGGGCGGATCGAGGTGTACGTCGTCCCGGGTTGCGGCGAGTAGATTCGGCTCTTCCCGACGATGGCCCCGAAGACGGGGGGTTTGAGCTTCGACAGCGCCGAGGCGGCCTCCGGCTGGTACTGGCCCGCGTACACGTGGAAGGTGCCCGTCGGATCCGAGACGCGGGCGCGCCACATCGGCTGCCCGTCCGTCCCGACGTTCTCGACGTCCGTGATGACGCCGACGACGAAGACGCGGTTCACCTTTGCGCCGAGAGGCGTGACGACGTACGACGGCGGACGCTCGCCGGTGCCCTCGGTCTCCAGGTTCGCGTCGTTGTACTCGGAGGCGAAGAGCCGCCAGGCGACCTCGCGGATCATGCGGATCCCTCCAGGCCCTCGAGCATCTCCCGCGCCTCCGCCTGCACGTCGACCTTGAGCAGCTTCGCGGACTCGACGATCATCATGAGCCCGTAGTCGTCCGAGGTCACGTTCCCGCGGGCCTCGACCGGCTGGGCCACCAGGATGTCCGCGAGCTCGTCCCGCACGACGTCCGTCGACATCGCCTCCTTCGCGGCCGCGATGCAGGCCTCGAGCGACTTGTCCAGGAGGCCTTCCGTGAGTTCGCGGTCGAAGACCGCGGTGAGGGCGCCGGAGCCGTCGTCCAGGACCGCCTTCACGCGGAGGTCGGGTTCGCCCTTGACCTCTCCATGGAGGCGGCAGGCGCCTTTCCTCAGGACGCGGCGGCACTCCGGGCAGCGGTACACCAGGCCGGAGCCTTCCCGGAGGTCGATCAAGATGCCGCGGACCGTCACGTCGGCGGCGCCCCCTCGCTCCGCGAGGTCCTCGATCCACATCCGCGGGCTGACGTTGAGCCGCTCGGACGGCGGCAGGAGGTCCGGCTTCAGCCGAGTGATCGTCGCCCGCTCGTCGAAGCTGACCTGCGGGATGCCCCGCCACGTCTTGACGTAGGCCCCTTCGACGCGCAGGACCTCGTCCGGCTTCAGGGAGAAGTCCTTCCACGCGCTGAACTGCGTCTTGCCGGTCTCGTCCGCGAGGATGCCGGAGAAGACGGCCTTCGGGGCCCCGTCGACCTCGACCTCGCGTCGCTCGACGGACAGGATGCGCGCGGTCACGGCGACGTTCGACGCGCCCTCCCGAAGGTCCGCCACGCGGACCGCCGTCGGCTTGCCGACGTACGGCTGGCCCGCGCCGGGCTTGAATTCCGGCAGGGCGGTCGGCGATTCCTTCGCGACCGCGGTCCGGATGCCGAAGTTGACCTGGACCTGCCCGCGGTATTCCTTCGTGTACGCGTTCTGCACGCGGACCACGTCCCCCTTGGCGAGGGGGACCGGAAGCGGCTCCCACGCGGTGAAGGGGATTGTCGTCGTCGGATCTCCGAGGATGCCGTACAAGATGCGCTTCGAGCCGCCTTCGACGGTCACGTCTCGCTCGTTCACGCTCACGATCCGGGCAAGCAGGTTGACGCTCTGCTCCCCGGGCATGAGTTCCCGCAGGGTCTTGCTGATCCCCGTCGCGAGGGTCGCGGGGTTCCCGCCGTGCTTCTTGACGATCGACCGCTTCGCGGTGTCCAGCGACACGCGATAGACGTTCAGGTAGCTCGACAGCTCTCGCTCGATCTCTTGCTCACTCACTTTGTTCCCAAGCGCCCGGGTGATGTCATGGACATGGGGCGCCAACTCCTCTTTCACAGAACTCACGTTCCTGAGGCGTGTCTGTTTCTCGCCTCGTCCCTCCGGACGATACCGTCCTATAAAGGGGTTCGGACAGGTGGACGAAAGTACTGCCGGCCGCGGTCCGTGCGGAAGGTTCATTCCCCCTCTTCCGTATCTTTCGGCCGTGGACACCGACGAGATGATGCGGGCCGTCCGCGAGTTCCTCCGAACGGCGCGGGAGCTCGCCCCGATCAAGGTACGTCGCCCCTGGGGGACGGTCTACCGCGATGATCGGTTCCCGTTGATCCATCAGGCGAACCTCGCCTGGGTGACGGCCGTCCCGGAAGGCGGTCCGGAGCGGATCTTGGCCGACATGGATGAGGCGTTTCGCGGCACCTCGATTCGCCATCGGGCCCTCCTGTTCGAGGATGCGGAACAGGCCTTTGGTGTCCAAGAGGAATTCATCCGCCGCGGATTCCGCCC
>VBLT01000002.1 GCA_005878615.1 Methanobacteriota archaeon | reverse complement strand
CAAGTCGTCCACGCTCCGAGAAATGTATTACATCTCCGAAGGCTGGGACATCGCGAAGTTCCACGCGCAGGAAGAGTCCAACCTTCTGGCGGAAGACCTCGAGGTCATCACGCAGCTGCTCCGGGAGGACTTCAAGCTCCGACCGGAAGAGAGTGGGGCCAGCGTGATCGGAAACCTGACCCTGGAGGAGATCACCCGCAACGGAGATCGGAAGCGGATCAACTGCCGCGACGACGTCGGGGATGCGGGCTACACAATCCCCTACAACGTCGAGAAGGAAAAGGTGAAGCTCGTCGAATCGGACGCGAAATTCATCCTCGCAATCGAGACGGGCGGGATGTTCGACCGGCTCGTGGAGAATGGCTTCGATGAGGACGCCAAGTGCATCCTCGTGCACCTCAAGGGCCAACCGAGCCGGAGTACCCGTCGATTGTTAAAGAGATTAAATGAGGAATTGAAGATAAATGTGGCAACGTTCACAGATGGCGATCCCTGGTCGTTCCGAATCCATGCTTCCGTGGCCTACGGGGCAATCAAGACGGCCCACATCTCCGAGTATCTCGCAACCCCCACCGCGGAATTTGTCGGGATCACCGCGAGCGACATCCTGAATTATGACCTCCCCACGGACGCGCTCACGCCACGAGACATCGGTGCGCTCAATGCGGAGATGACCGACCCCCGGTTCAACGACGAGTTCTGGCGGAACGAAATCCAGGCGATGCTGCAGATCAACAAGAAAGCGGAGCAGCAGGCGCTTGCCAAGTACGGCCTCGACTATGTGACGGACACGTATCTGCCGGAGAAACTCGGGCCGCTTGGGCTCATGTGAGCATCTTCGTCGAGTTCGACCTACAGAACCGAAACCGCGGCAATGACGACGACGATGAACGTGGACACTTGGAGCAACGACCTCGCTCCGGACCATGTCGCGAATCGTTGATACAGGTCGCTGAGTTCCTTCTCCGGGAGGATACCTTTTCGCAAACGGAGGAGGTTCCGGGCCGATCCGATCGTCGTGAGGACGTGACCGATTGAGAGGACGGCTGCCACTCCAATCCAGGCCATCGCACCACCGGAGACATCTCCCCCCTGGAAGAGAGCCGCTGCCGCCGCCCATGTGAGCACCGGTGCGCCCAACCCCAAGGGCGGATAGAAGAATAGGCCCAGGCCCAGGTCCGTCGCTCGATGATACTCCGCCATCGCCCGAAGACCGATTTTCCTCCGGGCGGGGAGCTGAATGATCGCCTTCTCGAGGCTGGCCCCCGCGAGCAGCCCGTTCAAGATCAGGGTTGCCGCGAGGAGAGCCTGTTCCAGGGTAGAGACCATCGACCCCTTCCAGTTCGTTGCAGCCTTAAGCCTTCGGTCGAGCTCGAGCGTCACGGCGCCTCACGGAAGACCGAGCCGAAGGTCCCCCTCGACCCATCGGGATCGGACCGGGCGGGTGCCAGGAAGACGCCCCCGCTGGGATTCGAACCCAGGTCTCAGGCTCTCGACGGTCCTTGCGTTTCGACGCAACGACCTCCGCAGGCCTGTAGTCTGTCCAAGCTAACCTACGAGGGCGCACGGGTCGCATCGCGACGCCGGTATAACTGTTATGGCTTCGACTGAAGCTCTGAAATCGTGTCGCCTCCGGCATCGGTTCCAAGGTGGGCTCAGTCTCCCGGTTTCGAACGCGGAGATGCTCCGCCATCCCTCGTCTTCGAGGATCGCGCCAATGCGCCGGAAACATAGTCCTGGAACCCGGCATCGAACATCCCACGGGTCATCGTGTGGACATGAGCGAAGAGCGGATTCCGACACATGACCTCGATCCAGGTGACCCACTCCTTCCACGAGGCTTCGTCGATCCACTTCTTGTCCCGGAGGATGTAGACCCTCTCGAACAATCCGTACAACAGGAGGAGGTAGCTGCGGACAACCCGCTTCTCGGGAGGAATGGGCGGCACCTGGGACTCCACCGCCGGATCGGTCCTCCGAAGGTCATCCATGAGCTCGGCGATTTCCGGGCGGTCGATCAGCGTACGCACGATGTCCGTGTAATCGTTCAGGACGCCCTGGTAGGCAGCGTCCTTGATCGCCCGGGTCTGGCTGCGAAGCTGAACGATGAAGACGATCAGGGTGATCGCGAGCACGACCGTCTGCCCGAGCGTCGCAACCGTCACCAGGTCGACGCCGTCCATGCTACCCACCTGAGGAGTTCGGGACGGGAGGCTCAGGCTTTGAGAGCCTCAATCGTCCGCTGGAAGATCTCCTCGATGAGGCCGCTCGCATAGACTTCCCGCAGCATTCCGCGGTCGCGGTAGTACTTGATCAACGGCGCCGTCTGTTTCTCGTACGTCTCAATCCGCTTCCGCACGACCTCCTCCTTGTCGTCCGCGCGGATGACCAAGGGCGTGCCGCACTTGTCGCACAGGCCGGGTCTCTTCGGCGGATTCATGAAGATGTGGTACACGGTGTCGTCCTTCGGGCACACCCGCCGGCCGGTATTACGTTTGATCAACTCCTCCGGCTCGAGGAACAAGCTGACGACAGCGTCGATCTTCGTGAGCTTGGACAGCGCTTCCGCCTGCGCGATCGTCCGCGGGAATCCGTCGAGGATGAATCCCTTCTTGGCGTCGGGCTCCTTGAGGCGGCGTTCCGTCATCGCGATCACGAGATCGTCGGGGACTAGCTTGCCCGAGTCCATGAAAGCCTTCGCCTTCTTCCCGAGGTCCGTGTTCTCCGCCACGTTGTGGCGCAGGATGTCGCCCGTCGAGATGCGCGGTACCCCGAGGTAGGTCGAAAGCTTCTCCGCCTGGGTGCCTTTGCCCGCGCCCGGCGGGCCGAGGAGGATGAGACGCATCAGGCCTGAGAGAACGAGGTCCCGGTCAAAAGACTTTGGTCAAAGAGATGGCGGGATCGCATCGGGATCTCTATCGTCTCAGCACGAGGAGCAAGCCGACGACGAAGAGCCCTGCAACAATCGCCACCAGGAGCAGGCCTTTCCAGCGGGATTCCTGGAAATAGCTCGGGACGCCGTCGCCCTTCGTCCGAACGGAGCGCCAGGAGAAAAGCAAGCTGCCCGCGGGAACCTGATCCGCGTTAGAGGGCACGGTCACAACATCGGCGCAAGTGAGCATAAGGCTTGTTGACCGGTTTGTCACCAACCGACGGCACCCGAACATCCATGGGAGGGGACGCGTTCGCCAAGGCAGTTTCGGAGGCGGTCCGACATGCGTATCGGCGTCATCGGAGCGGGACACATCGGCGGCACGGCGGCGAAACTGTTCGTAAAGGCAGGCTACGAGGTCGCCGTCGCGAATTCGCGCGGGCCCAGTTCCTTGACGTCGCTGGTCGACTCCTTGGGGCCGAAAGCCCGGGCCGCGTCGCCCGAGGAGGCGGTCAAATTCGGGGAGGTCGTGCTCCTGGCCATCCCCTGGAGGAGGAAAGAGGAGCTTCCACCGGGCGAGCTGTTCGCGGGGAAGATCATCATCGACGCGATGAACCCCTACAGCTCGATCGGCCAGAGCATCGATCTCGGGAAGTCGACGTCCAGCGAGGAGGTCGCGAAGCTGATGCCCAAGGCCCGCCTCGTGAAGGGCTTCAACACGATGGGCTGGAAGACGCTCGAGACGGGCTCCCGCCCCGCCGACCCGCCGCAGGACCGACTCGCAATCTTCATCGCAGGAGATGATCGGGAGGCCAAGGCCGTGGTCGCGAAGTTGATCGAAGGCATCGGCTTCGGCTCGATCGACACGGGCTCTCTGCGCGAAGGTGGGCGACGCCAGGAGCCGGGATCGCCGATCTATGGCCGGCCGCTCACCGGTCGTCAGGCCCGCGAGATCATCCGATGAGCCCGGCCCCTCCACGGTCCGCCTTCACGTCGCGGGAACGTCGCATCCTCGAGCGGGCGACGACGCCGGAGCGCGTGCAGCGATGGCTCGAGTCGCTCCCCTATAACCACGAGGAACGCGGGGAGACCCTCCGCACGTACCGCGGGGTCGTCCGGACGGGCAAGGCCCATTGTCTCGAGGCCGCGCTGTCCGCCGCGACGATCCTCGAGCAGCAGGGATATCCGCCGACGGTCCTCGATCTCGAATCGAAGGACGACATCGATCACGTCGTCTTCTTGTTCCGGGAAGGAGGCAAGTTCGGATCCGTCGCACGATCGAGGGATCCAGGCCTCCACGGTCGAAAGCCGGCCTTCCGCTCGGTCCGCGATCTCGTGTTCTCCTACGTGGACCCATACGTGGATCGCACCGGGCGGATCAACGGATACGGAATCCTCGACCTGCGGACCCTGCGCGCGGACTGGCGGCTCTCTCCGAGAAACGTGTGGGCGGTGGAGCAGGCGCTAATCCGTTTCCCACACCGGTCGTTCCGGAGCTCCGACGAACGGTATCTGCGATGGCACGAGAAATATCTCCGGTACAAGGAACGGTTCCCGGATCGTCGGCCCGTCTTCTATCCCAATCGCCATCGATGGCTCTAGGCGCGCATAAGTTGCTGGAATTCGAAGCCTCCGAGCGAATTCCACCACGGCTCGACAAGACGTGATACGACACTCCGTCTGGACCCGAGTGGGGCGTCTCAGCCTTTGTTTTTGGCTTTTTCTTTTCTTGCATCGGCGAGTATCTTCTTCTGGGCGAGTTGAGGGTTCTTGATGTACAGGATGATAGCGTTGGCGTGACCGTGCCCCAGCCCGCAGTCCGACTTGAGCCAGGTAAGCAGCTCGCTGTGTTTCGTCAGGCCCTTCTCTTTGGCCAACGCTTGGAAGTATTGCGGATCCTTGCCGGTCTTGGCCTTGATGTTGTCGATGTACGCTTTGTAGGTCACGGTCGTCGCCCGATGAACGCACAGAACAATTGGATTCTTATCATTTTTCAAACTCGATCGGCGTAATCTTGCCAATCGCTTGGCCGACCCCGCTTACGACGATGAGGACGTCGCAGGTCACTGAGACTTTGGTCCCCAGGGCCTCACGTTTTCGGAGCCACCTTGCGAAAGGACGCATAGAAGCCGGCCACGAACGCTGCGTAGAAGGCCGTCGCGAGGAAGATCGGCATGTCGTAGTGACCTTCCTGCATCAGGATTCCTCCGAAGACCGTGGTGATGCTGTTCGGGAGGCGCCAGATGATCGAGTTCACCGCGCTCGCGAGGCCCCTCTGCTCCGGCTCGACGATGCCCATGAGGAAGGAGTCCATGATTGGGGACGACATGTTCATCAGGGCCGCCCGGACGATGTAGAATCCCGCGGCGGCGATCGGGTCGATGAGGAAGGCCAGCGAGAATAGGAAAGCCGTCGCCGCACCGGTCGCCATGACGATCGCCCGGACGGGACCGTATCGCTTCGCGAGGGCCGTGCTCGCCACGGCGGACAGCCCGATCGTGATGCCCGCGAGCGCGAGGACGGGGCCGCTCCAGGTGTCCGGAATCCCGAATTTGAGACGCAACCACGTCGGCACGAGCGGGATGAAGAAACCGGCCCCCAGGCCGATCAGCCCGTTGAGGCCCGAGAACTTCAGCAGAGGCCTCCAGTCCATCCCTTTCGGTCGGGCCGCCCGCGGGCGCAAGGTCTCGCGGTAGCCGCGCAACAGGATCACGAGGACGACCGGGATGAGGAACGCGAATGCGTCCGTCACGACGAGGGTCCCGACATGGATCGCCTGGCTGTCGAGGCCCGTCTGCGCCTGGAGGAACGGGAACAGGATCGGCACCGCGAAGCCCACGCCGCCGGCCACGCTGCCCAAGATGAACGACAAGGCGAAGGCCGCGTTCCTCTGCTCCGCCGTCGTCTGGTCCGCGATCATCGCGTTCCATGCCGCCAAGATGCCGCCCTCCGACACGCCCGCGACGAGGGCGGCCAGGAGGAGCCACAACGTCTCCCTCGTCACGGCGAAGACGAGCGCCGCGAAGGGGAGGACCGTCGTCGCGGCGAGGAGCGGGAGCTTCCGCCCGTACCGGTCTGAGTAGAGGCCCAGCGGGATCGCGAAGGTGACCATCGCAGCCCCTTCGGCGCCGAGGAGCAGTCCGATCGTCCCCGGTCCGATCCCGATTTCCGGATAGTACCCGGTGATGAAGATCATCAGATAGCCGAAGCTGAGGCCGCCCGCGGCGTTCACATAGATGATCCACCGGATTTTTCGCGGGATCTGAGCGAAGCTGAGACGGCGCCGTTTCGGCGGGGGGACCGCTTTCGCCTCGGTGGCGGAGTCCATCCTTCGTTGCGAATTTGGCCGAGGGCTTTCTAGCTATGGGTTTACAGTTGTCAATCCCGTGAGGCCTTCATCTGCTTCCGTTCGCTCACCAGCAATACGTCCCGAATGTGCTGCGAATCCGTCGCGAGATCGAGGAGGGTCGCCGCCAAGTCGGCGCGTGTGATACGGTAGGGTCCATGAGGGAGATCCTTCCTG
>VBLT01000001.1 GCA_005878615.1 Methanobacteriota archaeon | reverse complement strand
GGGCATAATCGCCCGAGGCCAGGTTCATCTTCTCCGCGATCTCCTCGGTGACGAGGTTCACGACGAATTCCCGCGTATCGAGGATGTTGCGGGCCGTGTCCTTCGGCCGGGCCTCGCGGTCCCCGACGGAGACCCCGAGGACCATCGGATGGCTGGAGACGCCCATGCTGTACGAGAACGGCGCGCAGTTGTCGACCCCGTCACGGCTCACGGTCGAGACGAACGCGATCGGCCGCGGGATGAAGGCGGAGATCATCAGGCGATAGGCCTGTCGCTCGGGGACCGATGCCGGATCGAGGATCATGGAGGGCCTCGGGATGCGGGAACCGTCGACGCTCGATAAGGATTCGTTCGGTGGGTACCTCGGGTTTATGTCGCTCCGACTCTATGCGATCGATGGATCATGGCGACGCCGGAATACATCCTGCTCTTCGACCGCGACTGCGGGATCTGCAGCGCCTTCGGCCGTTGGGTCCATGCCGCGGACCTTCGGCGTCGCATTGACCTGCGGACGATTCAGTCCGGACGCGACCTGCTGCGAGGCGTCCCGGAGGACCGCATCTTCGACGCGTTCCATATGATCACGCCGAGCGGCGGCCTCGCGACGGGAGGGGACGCGGTCCCCGTCCTGATCGAGGCCCTGCCGATGGGAGCGGGGTTCGGCAGGATCCTCCGCGGGTCCAACGCCTTGATGTCCGCCGTTCGCTCGTTCTACCAATTCCTCACGCGGTTCCGCGACCGGCTCGTTTGCCGCGTGGACGCTCGGGCGACGTCGGCGGGTTTGGCCCGGTGACGAAGGACCGGAGCAGTTTCAACTCTCGGCGGTAGCCGCCGTCCGTCCCAGGGAACTCCAGGATCCCCGGAGTGTCGCGGAAACGCTCGTCGTTGACCAGGAATCGGAAGGGGTCCTTTCCGAGCTTCCCTTTTCCGATGTCCTCATGGCGGTCTGCGTGGCACGCCAGCTCGCCTTTCGAATCGTTGAGATGGAACGCCCGGACGCGGGAAAGTCCAACGGTCTCGCCCACGTTCCGCAAGAGGGCCTCATATCCGTCGGGGGTCCGGAAATCGTAGCCGGCGGCGAAGGTGTGGCACGTGTCGATACAGACGGCGAGGCGTTCCGGATGCGAGGACCCTTTGATGATTTCCGCGAGCTGCGCGAAGCTGTGGCCGACGACGGTGCCCTGGCCCGCGGTGTTCTCGAGGACCGCGGCCACGTCCGGCGCGACCGCGTGGTCGAACGCCCAATCCAGGCTCTCGGCGATCGTCTTGAGGGCACGGGCCTCGCCTTTTCCCATGTGCGCGCCCGGATGGAAGATCACGTCTCGGATACCCAAGACCTGTGCGCGATCCAGTTCCTCCACGAAGGCGACCCGACTGTATCTCAGTCCGTTTTTCGTCGACGAGCTCAGGTTGATCAGGTAGTTCGCGTGGATGACGGCGCGGACGAGTCCGCCCTTGGCCATGTTGTCCTGGAAGGCCTTGGTCTGCTCCGGAGGAATCGGCTTCGTCTTCCGGAGCATCCGCGGACTCCGCGAGAAGATCTGGATGGTCTCGCAGCCGACGGACCTCCCGCGGACGGGAGCGAGCGCGATGCTCTCCGAGATCGAGACGTGGGCTCCCAGGCGCACGGTGTTCCCTCCCGTCGGAATCCAGGGCGCGCGGATGAGCTTTGCCGGCCTTCGATTGCGCAAGGCCTAATCCACCGCATACGGTGCGGCGGTCCGGCGGGCCTTCACGATGAGGTACGAAAGAGTCAGGTGCCTCTCCCCCCGGTCGAAGGCGTCCGCGAGTTCCTGCCAGCGGCCGTCCTCCACCCATCGGCGGACCGTCGAGTCTCGGAGGAACAATTCGACCTCTCGGAGATCCTCGAACGCGACCGCGGTCGTGTCGACGCCGAGGAACTCGACCTGGAAGCGGTTCTCCGCCAGCAGATCGCGCATCGAATCCTCGTAGAAGGCCCATCGAGAACCGCGGCGCGTCTCCTTCCAATGGTCGCCGTGGTGGGCGCAGAAAACGAAGGTCCCTCCCGGCCGCAGGGCTCTCGACGAATGCCACACGATCTCCGGGGACATGCACAGATTGCTGACCACGGCGTCGATCAGGTCGCGCGCGAATTCGTGGTAGGGCGTCTTCTCGACATCGCCGAGGACGAATTCGACGTTCCGAAAGTCCCGGATCCCGGCGTAGGCGCGCGCGTGCATGAGCTTCACGCGGTCGAGGTCCACGCCGATGACGTGGCCCCCCAGGTCCGCCACGACGAAGGCGAGCCGGCCCTCCCCCGTGCCGAGGTCTAAGACGCGGCGGCCGCGGAAATCCTCGTGCCGGATTTGGTCAAGGAGCATCGGCCGGAGTGCGTCGACGTCCTTCGCCGCCTCCCGCCACGGGAGGTCGCGGTTCACGCGGACGACATCGGGCACCGGATCGCCGCGTTCCGCATCGCGGGGGAGGGATATGAGGCTCCGGTGGCCCGTCGAAAAATCCACACGCTTATAGTCCGGGTCCCGATGGGAGGGACGGATTCCCGCAATGGACGTCACCGACCACGGCCATTACATCGCCGGGAAGCAAGTTCCCGCCGCAGCGGAGGCCCGGTTCGAAGTCCTCGACCCGGCGACGAATCGGCCGATCGCTCGCGTCGCGTCCGGGACCAAAGAGGACGTCGACGCGGCCGTCGAGGCCGCGAGCCGCGCCTTCGAATCGCCCGATTGGAGGGACATCGATCCGAGCAAGCGCGGACGCCTCCTTTGGCTCCTCGGCCAACAGGTTCGGGACCGCTTCGAAGAACTGTCGCGCCTGGAATCGCTGAATGTCGGCAAGCCCCTGCGCGAGGCCAAAGGGGACATTGCCTACGTGTACAAGCTGTTCGAATATTATGCAGGATTGGCAGATAAAATTCAGGGAGACACGATCCCCGTACCGGGCGCCCGGTTCGATTACACCCTCCGGGAACCGCTTGGGGTGACGGCCCACATCGCCCCCTGGAACTATCCGCTCCTCCTCGCTTGCCGCGGGATCGCGCCGGCCCTTGCCGCGGGGAACACCGTCGTCCTGAAGCCCGCGACCCTCACTCCGCTCACCGCGCTCCAGCTTGGTGAGCTCGCGGCCGCCGCCGGATTTCCCCCCGGCGTGGTGAACATCGTCACGGGACCGGGCCGCGCCGTCGGCGAGGCCCTCGCGAACCACCGCGACGTCGACTCCGTCACCTTCACCGGTTCGACGGACACCGGCAAGCAGCTCCTCCGAATCGTGTCGGACCGCGTCATCCCGACGACGCTGGAGCTCGGCGGCAAGAACCCGCAGATCGTGCTGGCGGACGCCAAGATGGATCGCGCGGTCAAGGGGGCGCTGTGGGGCGCCTTCCAGAACGCCGGGCAGATGTGCTGGGCCGGATCCAAGTTGCTCGTGCATCAAGACATCGCAGCCGCCTTCCTGGGGAAGTTGAAGGACCAGACCGAGAA
Source organism: Methanobacteriota archaeon (assembly GCA_005878615.1). Classification (GTDB taxonomy): domain Archaea; phylum Thermoplasmatota; class Thermoplasmata; order RBG-16-68-12; family RBG-16-68-12; genus RBG-16-68-12. The sequence continues at coordinate 7,765 of VBLT01000001.1, read as the reverse complement.
GCTTCGGCTCGGCCCCGGACTCAAGGACGACGTGCAGATGGGCCCCCTCGTGTCGCGGGACCACGCGGCGAATGTGGCCAAGGCGATCGACGAGGGGGGAACTGAAGGACGGCAACTTCCTCCAGCCGACGATCTTCGAGGATCCCCCACGCGATGCGCGCGTCTCTCGCGAGGAGGTGTTCGGGCCCGTTGTCGCGGCGTTCCGGTTCGCGGACCTGGACCAGGCCATCGCCCAGGCAAACGACACTCCCTTCGGGCTATCGGCCGGCGTGTGGACCCAGGACGTCGGGAAGGCGCATGGCATTGCGAAGCGCCTCCAGGCGGGCATGGTCGCGATCAACGAGTATCCGGTCACCTTCCCGCAAACTCCGTTCCTCGGATGGAAACAGTCCGGCCTCGGCCTCGAGCAAGGCGTCGACGCGGTCCTCTTCTATACGCACGTGAAGAACGTCCTCGTGAACCTCGAGTGAGCCGATGATCTACGTCGCACCGACCGCGGTCGTCGTCGGAGACGTGTCCATCGAGGACGGCGCGAGCGTGTGGCACGGCGCCGTGTTGCGCGGCGATTTCGATGCGGTCGTCATGGGCCGCGACTCGAACGTCCAGGACAACGTCGTCGTGCACGTCGATCGAGGGATGCCGGCGACGATCGGCGCGAGGGTCACGGTCGGACATGCCGCGGTCGTCCATGGATGCACGATCGAGGACGACTGTCTCATCGGCATGAACGCGACGATCAACAGCGGGGCGGTCATCGGCCGTGGCTCCCTCGTCGCCAGCGGCGCGGTCGTCCGCGAGATGGACCAACTGCCTCCCGCGAGCGTGATCGCGGGAGTGCCCGCGAAAGCGATCGGGCCGGTCCGCGAGCACCATCGCCGCCGGATCGAGATCGGATGGTCCACCTATACCGAACTCGCGAAGCAGAGTCTCCCGGCGAGGCCGCATCTCCAAGGAAGTCCATCGAGGCAGATCGCCCTCGGCCTCTCCGACGAGATGGCCCGTCTCGTCCGCAAGGACTGACCCGTCGAACGTTTTATCGCAGGCCAGCGCATCCGCGGCTCGATGACCCGATTCACGACGGACATCCAGATGCGGTTCCGGGACATCGACGGCATGGGCCACGTGAACAACGCCGTTTACCTGTCCTACACCGAGCTCGCCCGCACCCAATTTTACATGAAGCACGCCCGCAAGAAGACGCTCGAGGACATCGACTTCATCCTGGCCCACGTCGACATCGATTTCGAATCCCAGGCGGTATGGGGCGATGAGATCCAGGTGACCGCGTGGCCTTCGAAGATCGGGAATTCGTCCTTCACCCTGAGCTACGAGATCTCCGAGAAGCGGAGCGGTCGCGTCCTGGCGCAGGTGCCCTCGAAGCCTAGGGCACAAATCCCTCGCCTTGCGACCGCTGCGTTCGCCGAAAGGCTCAATGAAGGGCGCGCTTCGGAAACACGCGAGCTAGTTCAAGGTCCGCTCATGGCGGATCCGCTCGTGGACGTCGAGTCCGAACGAACGAAGGATCGGGAAGAACGGCTTTGGATCGAGGCTCTCGGGAGAAAGTTTGCCTCGCTCCTGGATCGTGCCGTTTGCGAGGAGGATTGCTCCGGCCGCCATCCCGCTCCCGGTGAGGTAGGCGGTCGCCGTCGCTCCGAACCGCTCGAACGCGTCGCGGTGGCTGAGGGTCGCGTAGATCGTATGCGCGACACGTTCCCCGGCCCGTTCGCCGGCCACCTCCACCAGGACGCTCGCGTGGCCGTCCACGTGCCCCGCGAGCTCCGCCGGCTTTGGCAGGACCGCAAAGAGAGCCTTCCGTGGACTCGGCCCGCCCGGAGGCCCACGTTCCAACAGTCCCAAGTCGCGGAAGAGCTTCAGCGACCGCACGGTCGTGTCATCGAGAGCGAGTTTGAAGTCGACATACTGCACGCCCTTCCCGATGAAACGGGGCAGCGTGTCGACCTCCTCGTGGTCGACGGAATACACCGTGAGCGGGCCGATCGGTGGCGGGAACTCGAATGTCTCGGCCGCGCCGAACGGAGGCACCGATTCGTAGGCACCGTCGCGCCAGATCCGAGAGGATGCGACGGTCTCCTCGACGAACGTCTCCGGGCTGAAGAGGGCGATGAAGGGATGATTCGGGCTCGATGCCGTGTCTCCATCGCGGACCCGGATCGATTCCACGCGGTCCATTCCATCGGCCGCGAACCGGGCGAAGACGTTGCTGATCCCCGGGTCCTCGCCCATCGCGCAGAGGGCCGTCAGCCCCTTGGCCCGCCACGTTTCGGAGTCGGCGAACGGATCGCGGCTGTCGTTCGCGGGGTCGAGGTAGTGCAGGCCGACGTCCCGGGCCGCGCCTTGGATGGGTCGATTGAACCGCGGTAGGGAGGTGTTGACGACGAGATGGAAGCCATCCATCGTCCGACGAAGACCCTCCGCATCGCCCGCGTCCAGCGGGGTCGCGCTGACCTTCGGGCTCCGCAGACTGTCGGCAACGCGTTTTACGAGCTCCCCATCGACGTCGGCGAGGAGGATCCGTCCAATCGCATCGCTCGCGGCAAGATGTCGAGCGACGACGGAGCCGACCGCTCCGGACCCGATCAGAAGGACATTCGGTGGGCCGGAACGGATGTTGTCGAACCTCGGAGATGGGAGAGCGGGCGGGGGCATGAGCCTTCCGGGCGGTGAGGAATAACCCTGACGCCGGGCTTCATTACCCCGGACGGCAGGTCACGCGACCTTCGGCGGGGTCCCCGCGAGGAGTTCGCGAAGGTGGTCCGTATCGGAGGTTGGAGGAGAGCAAACGGTGCCCTGGCATACGAACGCGACGGGCCCCGCCTTCGCCTCTTTCGTGTTTCGCATCGAATCGACCAATGGCGGGACGTAAGCGTCCTCCTTGTCGACGATGAGGACCGTCTTGCCGGGGGCGAACGTCTCGAGTGCCGCGGAGCGAAGGGCTTGGATCTTCGGATTCGTCCGAGGGCCCAGGATGACGACTTCCGGTGGCGAATGGACCGACAGCTCGGCCGCGAGGTGGTACGTCCCTGCAAACACGGGCCCGTACCGGCTCGCCTGGCCCGCGAACGAACTTAGAAGCTCGTCGTGGCGCAAGCGATACTCGTCGTTCCCCGTCAGCGCGTGGAGCCGTTGGAGGCACAGGGCGGCGACCGGATTCGCACCCGCGTAGGGGGAATCCTCGAAGGGACGACGTCGAATCTCCCGAAGCGGGATCCCGTCGCCGGTGTGGAGATCCGGAGCGAGATCGACGAACCCGCCCGCCCGGTCCCAGAAATGCTTCAGCACGAAGGTCATCATCTCATCCGCGGCCCGGAGGTGCGCCGGATCCGCGGTCGCGTGGAACGCCGCGAGCAAGGCGTCCACCACGTACACGTGGTCCTCGAGAAGTCCCCGGACTTTCCGCTCGCCATCGACGGACGCATGCCACATGCCCTGCTCCTTCGACCACATCTCGGTCCGGATCCGGTGGAGCGACTTGAGGGCGAAGGTCCGAAGGTCCTCCCGGTCGAATGCCATCGCTGCCTCGAGGACGGACGCGATCATCATCCCGTTCCAGGAGGCGAAGATCGTCTTGTCGACCGCGGGCATCGTTCTCGTGTCGCGCACGGCTTTCAGTTTCCGACGCCCGCTCGCGATGAGGCTCCGGACGCGGTCGACCGGCAGGCCGAGGGCCTTGCCGATCGCCTCCGGTCCCTGGTCGATGAAGAGGACGTTCTTTCGCGGGTTGTGATGCATCTCCCCGCGCTCGCCGACTTCATACAGGAGCCCGAGGACTCGGGCCTCCTCCGGATTCACGGCGGCATTCAGCTCTTCCAGGGTCCACGTGAAGTAGTCGCCGTCGTCGTCGAGGCCCACATCCGCGTCTTGGCTCGCATAGTACCCGCCTCGCTCGCGGTCCGAGAGGACCTCGTCGACCCATGTGAGGATCCCTTCCGCCGTCTCGCGGTAGAGAGGATCCTTGGTGAGCTGCCAGGCGTGGACGTAGTTGGCGAGGAGCCCCGCGTTGTCGTACAGCATCTTCTCGAAGTGAGGGACGATCCATCGCGGATCGGTCGAGTAGCGGTGGAACCCGTCGCCGACCTGATCATAGACCCCGCCCTGGGCCATCGAGGTCAAGGTCCGCGTGACGATCGTCCGGAGGCCCTCCTCCCGCGTGCGCCGATATCGGGCCATCACCCATTCCATCGTCCCGGCGTGCGGGAATTTCTGCTGGCCGGAAATCCCGCCGTTCACCGGATCGAACTGGCCTCGCAGCGAGTCGACGCTTTCCTTGAGCATCGCCTCGTTCGCGACGCCGTCGTCGGCGAGGGACGTCCGACCTTCGGCGAGGGCCTGATGCAAGGCCTCGGCCTCGCGCACCGTGTCCGCCCGGTTCTTTCGGTAGGACTCGGACATCGCGAGCAACACGCGCCGAAAGCTCGGGCGGCCGTGCGCGTCCTTCGGAGGGAAGTACGTCCCTCCGTAGAACACCTTCCCGTCCGGTGTCAGGAACCCGGTCAGCGGCCATCCACCCTGGCCCGCGATCGCCCCGACCGCCTGTTGGTATCTCGCATCGATGTCGGGTCGCTCGTCGCGGTCCACTTTGATCGCGACGAAATGATCGTTGATCGTCTTCGCGAGGTCCGGATCCTCGTATGATTCGCGGTCGATCACGTGGCACCAGTGGCACCACGTGGCCCCGATGTCCAGGAGGATCGGGCGGTCCAATTCTTTGGCGCGGCGGAACGCCTCCTCGCCCCACGGATACCAGTCGACGGGCTGGTGCGCCGCGCCTTTGAGATATGTGGACGTCTCTTTCGAGAGGCGGTTCCCACGCTTCTCCGTCATCCGTCCGGCGCAAGGACCCCGCCGGCTATGTCTTTTTGGGACCGGCCGTATCCGGCGAATGCGGATCGGCTTAGGCTTTCTTCAAACGGTCCGCAAATTGCTTGCGGAACTTCGCAACCTTCGGGGCGACGACGACCCGGCAGTACCCGGCCGTCGGATTCTTGCGGAAGTAGTCCTGGTGGTATTCCTCGGCGCGGTAGAACGGACCGACCGGCTTGACCTCGGTGACGATCGGATGCCGCCAGATTTCGGCCTCGTTCACTTCCGCGATGACCTGCCGCGCGGCCTTCTCCTGCTCCGGGGAATGATAGAAGATCGCGGATCGGTATTGGGTCCCACTGTCCGCCCCTTGGCGGTTGAGGGTCGTCGGATCGTGCACGGAGAAGAAGATGCGCAGGAGGTCGACGAGCGGGATCGTCTGCGGGTCGAACGTGATCTGGACCGCCTCGGCGTGGCCCGTCGTATCCGTGCATACGGCTTCGTAGGATGGGTTCGCGAGACGGCCGCCGGAGTATCCCACTTCGACCTTCTCCACGCCTCGGAGTTCTTGGAAGATCGGCTGGAGGCACCAGAAGCACCCGCCCGCGATCGTCGTGACTTCACGAGATGGATTCGGACTTGCCATCATGTCCCTCGGCCCATCATCCGGGTTCCTTGAGGATGAAGGTTTGCCATGTTTCCAACCGAATCCGTTCCTCACGGGAAGAGCCTTGCCGCGTTTTGGCTTAGGATTCGCTCGATTGTGTCCTGCTTCAGCGGGAGGGCTCGGAGTCCGTCAATCTCTTCCTTCATGCCTGGGATTCCGGGGCCCGGCCAATCGGAGCCGAAGAGGACCTTGTCCGATATTTCCTCGAGTCGCGGGAACCATTCCAGGAGGCGTCGCGGCGGAATGCTCGAGATGTCCAGGAAGACGTTCGCGTGGCGTCGCAGCAGATAGAAGGCCGTGTCGCACCAGAGAGGTCGGCCGCCATGGGCCATGATGATTGTGAGATCCGGGAAATCTTGGGCCACGTCGTCGATGGCCATCGGATCTCCGTACTTCGATCGGGCGCCCGGGAAGATTGATGTGCCGGTGTGGATCATGACCGGCATTCGGAGTCGCTCGGCGGTCCGGTAGATCGTTCGGAGGGCGGGCAGTTTGCCGTCCGCGTAGGCGTTCGCGGCGAACAGTTGATGGGGCGGATGAATTTTCATGCCACCCATTTCCCACTTCGACGCGAGCGCTTCGACGTCCCGCTTCGGATTCTTCGTCCGCCTCGGATGGACGGACCCGAAAGGGATCAACCGTTTCCGATCCTCCCTCGCGAATTGGCCAACGTAGCGGTTCGTCTCCTCCGTGAAGCCCATGACCTCGGGGGCCACGTAGTTGATCAAGCAGGCCCGTTCCACGCCCACGCGATCGAGGTGCTCGAGGAACGAACGCGGATCGGAGAGGAGGCGGACCATGCGCTGCCGGTCCGGCACTTTCTCCAACAGGACCTCGAGCACCGCGGGCTTGATCTGTTGATACGGCTCCAAGTGGACGTGGACGTCCGTGACTCCCGGCAAGGCGGTCGTCCGTAGCCACGAATCCCGGAAATCCCTTTCGGGCGGGGACCCACGAACATACGCGAAACCAGAGATTTATGAATCAAGGACCTTCTCGCAGAGGCCGGAAGGATGCCGACGAGATGACCGCCTCCCCGTCAGCGGCGGAATCGGCCAAGGTTCCGTCGGAGGAAGTGCGGTGGGCCTGGATGGCCCGGTTCGTTGGGACCTTGGTCTTGTTGTACGGATTCCTTCTGTTCGTGCTGACCGCCGCTTATTGGGCGTCCATCCAGCCTCCCGGAAGCACGGTCGGTCCACCGAGTTTCATCCAGGACCTGACGCTCAAGCTCGCGGAAGGGATCTATCTGGCTGCCTTCGGCAGCGTCCTTGTCATTGGCGGCTCCTTGCTGAAGCGGAACGAAGGTCGGCCTCGGGCCCGGTCCGTTCGCGCGACGCATTGGCGATCGCTTCTCCCTGTTGCGGCCGTCGCGGTCATCGTCGCCGCGGCGATCGTCGGGAGACTTCCGCCGTCGCAGCGCAGTGTCTCGTTTGAACCCTCCGACTTCGCGCTCCGCTCCTATCCGGGAGGCGGACCGTACGAGAATTACCTCGTCTCTACCGCGTTCGAGGCTTCCAAAGGGGAAGCGCTCTTTCCCGAGTTGTCCATCACGTGGACCGACCGGACCGGTGCGGTCGTGAAGCGAGACGACTCGGTCACAGCCTTGGTCACGACGCCGTCGGAACCTCCAGACCGATTCCCGTCTGCCGGGAGTGGAAATCTGGCGCCAGCGGACGGCTCCTACGTCCTCTGGGTGCGATACACGCTCTGCGAGGCTCCCACGACGCCACCGTGCTCGAACTACACCGTCTCGGTCGCCGGCGATCTGCTCATCGTCGCCCAAGAGGCGCACGTGCCGGTCCAGCTCGCCCTCGGAGTCGTCGGTTCCGTGTGCATCGCGGCGACGCTGGTTCATTCCGGCATCGGCAGGCGCCTGACCGTGTCGCGGTAATCCCGATAGGGCGTCGTGCATGGCGGGCCGTCCGCGTAGAGGAGGATATTCTCCCCCCTGTCGGCATCGCTCAGGCAGAGGATCGTCGACGAAACGGTCCCCGCGATCGGTCCGTGGATGCAGAGGCCCACGCCACCCATCCCCGAGGCATGCGTCCGCAAGGCGCCTTGCAATCCGCGGACGACGCCGTCGACGTCGGGAGAGATCTTCGCCAGGAGTCCCTGGACGAACTGCACCTTCGGGTCCGTGGGGACGTTCCCGCCCTCGTTCGTCAGGACGTTCAGGCCCTCGTGACCGCGGGTCATGGAAAGTTCCCCATCGAATCGAAAGAAACGGAGTTCTTTGCGGGAGGCGACGAAGAGATTCCAGAAGTTGTATTCGTGATC
>VBLT01000122.1 GCA_005878615.1 Methanobacteriota archaeon | reverse complement strand
CCGGCCGCGACGAGCCCGATCCAAACATAGGTCACGGGATCCGTGAGGACCCGCACGGTCGCGTCGACGCGCGCGTACCCGATGACGGTGTCCACGCTGTTCGTATATTCGGCCTCGAACACGATTGGCAGGACGAGTCCGGTCGGAGTGCCGTCGCGGACCCGGAGGTCGATTCGCACGGTGAGCGATTCTCCCGGCTGGACGTCGGTGAAGGACCAATTCAGTTGTTGGTCGCCTTCAGGAACCGCGCGGACGGACGAATTGGAGTTCACGATGTCGAAGTGGGAGTCGTTCGTGAAGACGAGCCAGAGGTTGTGGGCGACAAAGCCTCCCACGTTCCGGATCGTCAGGAGATACGTCCTCGTATCTCCGGCGTGTGCTTCCCCGTAGGGAGAGGGCAAGGTCAGCACGATCTGGGACGCGCCGAAGTTGGCGACCGCCGAGGTCTCGTTCGATCGGAAGTTGCCGTTCAGATCGCGGTAGTCCGCGTGGAACTTCAGAATCGCCCGGGTGCCGTTCAGGACCGTCGACTTGGCCTTCATCTCGAGCGTGAAGGACCTCGAGCCGGGTCCGACGTCCGTCCAGTTCCATGTGTAGATGGATCCGAGGAGGTTGCGACTTCCGCCGGAGAGCTCCGCCGTATCCATGACGTACAAAAAGCTGGCAGGGAGCGGCAAAGAAAGATTGACATCGCCTGCCACTCCGCTCCCTGTGTTAACGAGATAGATATTGTAAAAGACGACCGCGTCCGCCTCGACCAACAGCGTGGGCGGGCTCACTCGGAGGGTGATCTTGGGCACGGAGGCCTCGACCAGACCGGACGCGATCAGGATCCGCGGCATCTCGTTGCGGTACGCGTCCGTGTATCCCAGCGTCCCGTTGATCCTCATGAGGGCGTGGTCGCCCACTGCGGAATCGACGGAGGCATTGAGGAAGATCGTCGTCGTGCCCACCGTCACATCGGCCAAAGCGAAATGGACCTCATCGCCATTCGAATACGCGACGAGGCTCGCGTTGACGAAGATCAGGTCGGAGGACAAGGTCAAGTTGACCCACGCATCGGCGGCCGCTTCGCTGCCGGTGTTGGCGAAGGTCACCGTGGCCGAGAGGATGTCCGCGGGAGTGACCCGGGTGCGAGCGACGGCGATCGCGGCCGACGGGATGTTCGGGGCGCTGACGAGGACCGGCCACGTGGTGATCTTCGGAGGGAGGAGGAATCCGTTCGCGTTGGTGTAGTTCAGGGACACCGTGTTCGTGAGGATCGTCCCGCGGACGAGGTCCGGCGCCGCGACCGCGGTGAGGGTGAAGGACCAGGTTTGCGAACCCTGCATCGTTGTGAATCGGAAACAGAGGGTCGAACAAAGGAGACGGACTCCTCCGAGGCCCGACGCCGTATCGGTGACGTACGACAGCCCGGCAGGCAAGGTGTCATTCACCCAGAGGGTCTGGGCGGTGTCCCCCGTATTCTGCATCGTGATTTGGTAGACGATCGATTCGCGCGAATGGAGCTGCGTCTTGACGGAGGACTTGGTGAGGCTGATCACCGGTCCGCTCAAAGCGACATCGGCGAACGCGGTCCTCAGGGGCCAGGAGAAACCCTTCTCATCGGTGTAGTTCAGAAACGCGAAGTTTCGGAAGTATGGGACGGGGGGGACCGCCGTCTTCACCTGGACGCCGAGGGTGAGCCGGTAGTTCCCGTAACCGAGTAGGGTCCAGGTCCAGTTGTAGCTGCCCGTCATCGCGCCTGGGTCCGAAGAACTCAGGAACGTGAGTTCGCTCGGGAGGCTATCGTTGATCCACAGGCGGCCGGCCGGACCGGAGCCGGTGTTGTTGAACCAGAGGTCGTAGGAAAAGAGGTCCCCGCCTCGGACGTTCGACCGCGTCGCGGTCTTGGCGATCGAGAAGGCCGGTGCCCGGACGAGCGCGGACGACTCGGCGACATCGAGCACACCGTTCGATTCCACCGCGGTGACTGTCGCATGATAGGTGCCTTGCTGCAACGAGGGCGGGAGCGTGAAGCGGAAGAGCTTCCAAGCGGACGGGGAGGCCGGGTCAGTCGCGAACAGGGCCATCGCGGTGTAGTTGACGATTACTGAGCCGGCGGGGGATGTGAGGTTGATCCACGCGCCCGAGATCTCCGAGCTCCCGAAGGGGTCCGAGACATTCGCCTGCACGACGAGCGTGTCCTTGGGAGACCAGACGCTCGCGGAGCCGATGGCATCGCGCATGTCGATCTGTTCGATCCGCACGTAGGTGGTCGTGTCCAGTTCGACGACCGAGGCCGCGAAGGTGGCGTTCATCGCCAGCAGCGCATCGGAGGGGCTCGCGGCGGTGTTGCGGACAGTCAACCGAATCCGTCCCGCGTACGGGAACGTGTGATTGAAGGACGGAAAGGGAAAAGCGAACGGTTGGTAGTCGTTGAACGCGTTCGTCGTCACGGATTGCTCGACGTAGGCGAGGGGCGTCAGCGTGACCCCGTTCCAGTCGGAGAGCGTGAGATTGAGACGAAGGGTTCGGATGTCGTGCTTTGCGGAATCGAGGAACAACGTCGCGCGCGCGTCCAGCCCGTTGAAGGACCGAGCGAGGACCGGATCCAAGTCGTAGTCGTGTCCGCTCCCGTCGTTCGTCAGGATTTCGCTGAAGAGGCTGCCAGATCCTCCGGTCGGCCTTGCAGGGTCGAGTCGTCGCGACGGACCGACGCTCGTGGGATCGAGGTAGAGCTGTTTCGACTGCACCCCCACCAGGATCGAAGCCTGAGCGGGGGACCGGGTCACCACGTTCCCCGTCCCATCGACATAGGATAGGGTGAAGGCCTTCGTCAGGACCGTCCCAGGTTCCGTCCCGACCGGCACTCGCCCCGTCACGTCGAACGATCGAGGACCGTTCCCAACGCTCGGGAACGTGAAAGAGGGCCAGGGACTTGTCGAGCCCGCGCTCGCGCCGGTATCCGACACGTAGGGGAGGCCCGGTGCCTGGGTGTCGTTGAGCCAAGCGGTCATCGCCGTCGTGTCCCCCGTGTTGTTCAGGTACAGGCGGAATGTGACTGAGCTTCCCGGGAAAGGGGTGGGGTTCAAGGGGACGAGGGAGGCACTCACATTCGCCGCGGTCTCTCGCCCCGTCGTCACGAAGTACATGTCCGTGGAGGCGCTGAACCAGGAGCCGCTGAGGCCCGTCTTCGCCTGACCATTGGCGTAGGTATCCGCGTTGCTGTGATGCCACTCGTAGGCGTTGATCACGGAGCTCGAAGAGGATGCGACGATCCAATACCTCACCCCGCCGGTCAACTGCGGTTGCGTCGAGAACGACACCTGAGCGTTCGTCAGGTCGTTGTTCCCAAGGACGACGGACCGACTGGTCAGGCTCGACGAGGCGGGATTCCCACTGGCATCCGTCCGGATTGCGATCGTGATCGCATCGCTCGTGTCGCCCGTGTTCCGGAGGCGCAAGGTGACGTCGGTGAGCCGATAGGACGCGGAGGCGAGGAACGACTGCGCGACGCTCTGGGACTGGTAGACCTGCAAGTTGTTCGTGCCACTGATCACCGTGTTCGAGTCGAACGGTCGTTCTCCGAACGCGGCGGCGGACGGACTCAGGAGCGGGACGAGAGCGACGGCTGCCAGGAGCAGGACGAACGTCACCGCTAACGGTGAGGGTGGCAGGCGACGGCTCACTCTCGAACCTCGAGTCGTTCCCTTGCCCGTCCGCGGTAAGACCCCAGCGCCCCGGTTATCCACCTTGATAATTTTTTCACGGAGGCCGCCGGAGCCGGCGCGTCGCAGTCCCGGGGAGCAACTTTTAGTCCGAGGAGCCCTTCAAGCGACCTCCATGGAATCCCTCGGCCTCGATCCCCCCATCCTCGACGCGGTCAAGGCCCTGGGGATCGAGGAGTTCACGGAGCCGCAGGTCCAGGCGATCCCCCGGATCTTGGCGGGGGCGAACGTGCTGCTCGTGGCCCCGACCGGCATCGGGAAAACGGAGGCGGCGTTCCTGCCGCTCCTTCAGCACCTGATCCGGGAGAAGCCGGAGCCGACCAGCGTCCTGTACATCACGCCGCTCCGAGCCCTCAACCGCGACATGCTCCGCCGCATGACCTTCTTCGCCGAGCGCCTCGAGGTCCGGGTCGCCGTTCGGCATGGGGACACGACGCCGCAAGAGAGGGCCGCGATCACCCGCCATCCGCCGGACGTGCTCATCACGACGCCGGAGACGTTCCAGATCCTGTTCACCGGCCGGCGGTTGCGGGAGCATCTGAAGTCGGTCCGTTGGGTCGTGATCGACGAGATCCACGAACTCGCCTCCGACGAACGAGGGGCCCAGCTCGCGGTCGGCCTCGAGCGATTGCGAGACCTGACTGGCCGGGAATTCCAGCGGATCGGTCTGTCGGCGACCGTCGGGACGCCGGACGAGGTCGGGGCGTTCCTCGCGGGCGTCGATCGTCCCGTCGAAATCATCCGCGTCCGGATGCCGAAGGGCATGCGGATCCGCGTCGAGATGCCGAACCCGATCAAGGACGACTCGGAGATCGCGGAGCGGCTGCGGGTCCAACCCGGCCAAGCGACGGCGTTGCGGCGCTGCTACGAACTCATCAAGGAGCACCAGGCCACCCTGTTCTTCGTCAACACGCGGGACACGGCGGAGTTCCTCTCGTCGCGGCTCACCGCCTGGTACCAGGATCCTGGGATCGGGGTCCACCACGGGAGCCTGTCCAAAGACGTGCGCGTGCAGATGGAGGACGACTTCAAGGCGAGCCGGCTCCGCGCCCTCGTGTGCACGTCGTCCCTGGAACTCGGCATCGACGTGGGCAGCGCGGACTTCGTGTTGCAGTACAACTCACCGCGGGAGGTGTCGCGGCTCGTCCAACGGATCGGGAGGTCCGGCCATGGCGTCGGCGAGGTCTCCGACGGCGTGATCTTGGCGACGCACGAGGACGACGTCGCGGAGGCATGCGCGATCGCGCGCCGCGCGCTCTCGGAGGAGATCGAAGACCTCGTCGTGCGGAAGGACAATCGGTCGGTCCTCGCGAATCAGCTGATCGCCATCGCCGTCTCGGAGCGGTTCGCCTCCCTCGACGAGGCCTACGAGACCGTCCGCCGCAGTTGGCCTTTCCGCGAGTTGAAGCGGGCGGACTTCGACGAGGTCGTCGCGCAGCTCGCGGACATCCGGATGCTCTGGTCACGGGACGGACGCCTCGGCCGAAGTTCGAACTCCCTCCCGTACTTCTTCGAGAACATCTCCATGATCCCGGACGTCAAGACGTACCGCGTCGTCGACATCTCCTCGCGCCGCGCGATCGGCACCTTGGACGAGTGGTTCGTCGCGGAGAACGCGAAGCTCGGGGAGAGCTTCATCATGCGCGGGACGGCGTGGCGCTTCGTCGATTTCAAGGAGGACCACATCTTGGTGGAGCCGGTCCGGGAGATCGGCGACGTGCCCTCCTGGGTGGGAGAAGACATCCCGGTCCCCTTCGCGGTGGCCCAGGAAGTCGGCCGCCTCCGGAGGGAGCGGGACCTTGCCCCGTACCCGGTCAACGACCGCGGCGCCGCGAAGTTCCTCGAATACCTCGCGTCCGTCGGCGACGCGCCCCTCGCGACGGACCGGCGGATCACGATCGAGTCGGCGCGGGACGTGTTGATCGTGAACGCCTGCCTCGGCTCCAAGGTCAACGAGACCCTCGCCCAGCTGATCTCCTCCCTCGTGAGCGCGCGGTTCGGTCAGAGCGTCGGCGTGCAGACGGACCCCTACCGGATCGTGCTCGAGGTCCCGCGATCCGTGAACCCGGCTCAGATCGTCGAGATCCTGCGGCCCGAGGATCCGGACGCGCTCGAGCCGCTCCTGCGCGTCATCCTGAAGAACTCCGCGTTCCTGCGATGGGCCTTCGTCTACGTCGCGAAGAAGTTCGGCGCGCTGCGGCGGGACGTCGAATGGGAGAGCGTCTCGATTCCCCGACTCCTGAAGGCGTTCGAGAACACGCCGCTCTTCGAGGAAGTCCTCGACAAGGTGTTCTGGGAGCGGATGGACATCCCGAGGACCATCGAGGTCCTCCGGAAGATCCGATCGGGCGAGATCGAGGTCGTCGTCACGCGCATGACGCCGGTCGGTCGGGCCGGGCTCGAAGGCGGCCGGCTGCTCGTCACCCCGTCGAAGGCGGACCACGCGACCCTGATGGCCGTCAAGGCGCGTTTGGAGAAGGAGACCGCGACCTTGCTGTGCATGAACTGCAAGCGGACCTGGCGCGAGACGGTCCGGGACCTGCCCGCCAAGATCCGATGTCCCAATTGCGACGCGCTCATGGTGGCCGTCGTAGCTCCCTACGAAAAGGACAAGATTGCGAAGCTCGACTTCAGCGGCGCGGACAAGGAGAGCCGGGCCAAGGCGAAGCGGCTCTTCACGAACGCGAGCCTGGTGATGGCCCATGGCAGGAAGGCGGTCGTGGCGCTGATGGCCCGCGGCGTCGGAGAGGACACCGCCGCCCGGATCCTGCGCGGGTACCATGAGACCGAGGAGGACTTCCTGCGCGACCTGCTCGCGGCCGAGGTCACGTACGCGAGGACGAAACGGTTCTGGGACTAGGCCCTCGGCGGAAAGAAGGCTCTCACCGAGGGAACCCAAGTCGATACGTTTATCGGCTCGCGGTCAGGGTGCGACCCATTCACGATGAGCGATGAGCCAGGGAGCCCCTGTCCGGTCTGCGGCGCTCCCAATTCCGCGGACGCGGCGTTCTGCGGGGCCTGCGGGTATGCCCTCAGCGAAGCCTCCTCCACCACGAAGGTGGACGCCCTCCTCGAGGACCTGATGGATCTCTCGAAATCGGCTCCGGTGCAAGCCGAACCGGAGACGGTCCCGGACGATGCGCCGGACGTCGACGAGGCCGTCGCCGAGAAGTTGTTCGACTCCCTCCTCGTCGAGATCCAACCCGCGGAGGGGGCCGAGGCGGCCCAAGTCTCGACGACCTCGACGGTCGCGGAGGTCCCCGAGGTCCTGGCCGACGTCGCCCGCGTCCCCGTGGCGGCGAGTCCCGCGGACACGGAGGGGGGCAAGCTCCTCGGGATCTCGGGGCGCATGTTCGACGCCGTGACGTTCGGATCCGTCGCGGCGCTCGTGGCGACGTTCGTCGGGTTCCGCATGTACGAGAACGTGTTCGATCCCACGCGTCCGTGGACCGCGATCCTCTTCGTCGGGATCGCCGCCGCCGGCATGGCCTCGGCGCTCATCTTGTATCATCTGTCCAACAGCGAGGTCGCGCAGGGCGACCGCCTCGTCAAGCTCGGCCGGCATCAGGAGGCCCTCGTCCACTACGAACGCGCGATCCGGATGGTGCGGCGTCCCTCGTACGCGTGGACCTCCCGCGGGGTCGCAATGAAATACCTCGGGAGGCTCAACGACGCCCTGCGGTGCCACGAGAACGCGATTCGACTGGATCCGGAAAACGAGGTCGCCTGGTGCAACCTGGGGACCGTGTACTGCAAGAAGGCGGAGTTCGGCAAGGCCATCGAATGTTACGACAAGGCGCTCCGCATCCGACCGAAGTACGCGATCGCGTGGAACAACAAGGGCGTCGTGCTCGCTCGGATGAATCAATTCGAGGAGGCGAGCCGCTGCCACGAGAAGGCGACGAGCTTCCGGCCCACCTACGTCGCCGCGTGGCTGAACCGCGGCGAGGTCCTCGCCCGGCTCGGAGACCGCGAGGAAGCACAGCGGTGCCTGGAGAAAGCCCGATCGATCTCCCGCGCGGCAGCCTAGATCCGGCCGACCGCGACGACGTACAACTCGGCGCTGCTCGCCGAGGAGGCGCCCGGCTTGATCCCTTTCGCGGCCTTGAATCCCTCGGACACGCGGCGGAGGAACTCCCGGTAGCCGTCCCCCTGAAAGACCTTGACCAGCAGGCTCCCTCCCGGTCGAAGCGCCCGCACGCCGAAGGAGAGGGCCGCCTCCGCCAGATCGAGGGCGCGGGCGACGTCCACGGCGCGATGCCCGCTGAGCTTGGGGGACATGTCGCTGATGATGACGTCGGCGGGTCGGCGAAGTCGCTCGAAGAGCTGCGCCTGCACCTTGGGATCTTGAAAGTCGCCGCGGAGGAACTCGACGCCTTCCAGCGGAACGAACGGGGCGAGGTCCACCGCGAGCACGCGGCCGGACGCGCCGACCCGCTCCCGGGCCACTTGGGACCAGCCTCCGGGGGACGCCCCGAGGTCGACGACCATGTCGCCCTCCCGGAAGAGGCCGATCCGACGGTCGATCTGGGACAGCTTGATCGCGGCGCGGCTCCGGTACGCCTGCTTCTTCGCGGCCCGATAGAACCGGTCGTGACGGCGGGCCTTCACCCAGGCTTTGCCCATCGCAGGGCACCAAGACCGCGGGGCTCCATAACCCTTTCTCGGCCGCCGGCTTAACATGTTAACCTCAGCTCCGAGTAGTTTCGCGGACCCAAGGGAAAAGCTATAATATAGCTACTTACATCCAGTGGCGATGACGATTGAAGGATACGAGGGAGAGCGGGTCCTGCTCTCGTATGACGTCTCGGGGTCCGCTCGGGCCGCGGCGGCAAGGGTCTGTCAAATCATCTTTGGGCGGCAGCGGATATCGGAAGGACGAGAGCGGCGGCCGTACCAGGAGAAGGGGTTCATTCACCGTCCCGGCGTCGTCTGGATCGGGCAGAGCGTCCTCGTCATGCCTCCGAGGGATGCCCTCGAACTGGAGGGCCGCCTGCGTCGCCTGGGAGTT
Organism: Methanobacteriota archaeon; assembly: GCA_005878615.1. Taxonomy (GTDB): domain Archaea; phylum Thermoplasmatota; class Thermoplasmata; order RBG-16-68-12; family RBG-16-68-12; genus RBG-16-68-12. The sequence continues at coordinate 20,788 of VBLT01000122.1, read as the reverse complement.
CACGTGGCCATCGGGCCCGTGTCCATCGCGCGGTCGACCTTGGAGGTCTTCCGTCGTCGGCTTGCGCTCCCGGCTTAACATGTTAACCATCGGCCCGCGTACCCTTGAAATAGCCGCGCTTGGTTGCTTGCGCGTGGTTCGAACCTATGCCGAGGCCGGCGTGAGCCAGGACGAGAAGGCGGCCCACATCGCGGCCTTGGTCGCCGCCCTGCGGTACCGCCGGAAGGGCCTCGGCAAGCCCCTCACGAAGATCGGCCACTTCACAGGGCTCGTCGACTTCGGATCCTACGCGCTCTCCCTCTGCACGGACAGCGTCGGCACGAAGGTCCTCGTCGCGAAGGAGATGCGCCGGTGGGACACGATCGGCATCGACTGCGTCGCGATGAATGTGAACGACATGATCTGCATCGGGGCGGAGCCGCTCGCGTTCGTCGACTATGTCGCGATCTCGGCCTACGACCAGGAAGTCGCTCGCCAGATCGGCGTCGGCCTGAACCGTGGCGCGGAGCTCGCGAACGTCTCGATCATCGGTGGAGAGGTCGCCGTCGTCCCGGAACTCATCCGGGAGATCGACCTCGCGGGGACCTGCTTCGGGGCCGTCCTCAAGACGAAGATCATCGACGGCCGCGCGATCCGGCCGGGCGACGTGATCGTCGGCCTTCCGAGCACCGGGATCCACTCCAACGGCCTGACGCTGGCCCGCCGCGTCCTCGCGGACTCGGCCCTGACGATCTTCGATTCCCTCCCAGAGGGCGGGCGACCCTGGGGGGAGGAGCTCCTCGAGCCGACCGCGATTTACGTCCGTCCGGTCCTGCGGGCCCTCGGTCGCGCGAAGGCCCACGGGATGGCCCACATCACCGGCGGCGGGGTGAGGAACCTGGTCCGGCTCAAGTCCAACGTCGAGTTCCGGATTTCGGAGCCGCTCGAGGTACCCGCCGTGTTCCGGGCCCTCCAGATGCTCGGCGGCATCGCACCGTCGGAGATGTATCAGACATTTAACATGGGGATGGGCTTCGCGATCGTCGCGCCGGAGGACGCCGCGAAGCCGATCATCCGATCCCTCCGCCCCGAGGTGAACGCGCGCGTCGTCGGGAGCGTCGAACGAGGCCGGGGCGTGACGGTCCCTGAGCTGGGCCTGTCCTGGACGACCTACTGACGTAACCCTTATCCCCGCAGGTCCGTTGGTCCGACGTCCGAAGGGCCATGGCGACACGGAAGAAGCGTCCGAGGTCTCGCTCGGAGCGCGAACAAGGACGATCGCCCTCATTGACCGCGTCGGGCAAAACCGGCAGCGACCTCCCCTTGGACGTCGTCGTGACGCCGTCCCATCGCTCTCCCGCGGACTTCGCGGAGACGCTCGGATTCCCCGGCGAGCCACCCTTCACCCGCGGCGCGCGGGCCACGATGTACCGCGGCCGCCTCTGGACCATGCGCCAGTACGCGGGCTTCGGGACCGCGAAGGAGACGAACCGGCGATTCCGGTATCTCCTCGAGCATGGCAACGAGGGCCTGAGTGTGGCCTTCGACTTGCCGACGCAGATGGGATACGACAGCGATGCGCCCCTCGCTCGAGGCGAGGTCGGGCGCGTCGGCGTGGCGATCTCGACGATCCAGGACATGGGGCTGCTCTTCGACGGCCTGCCCCTCGACCGCGTCAGCACGAGCATGACGATCAACGCGACCGCGCCGATCCTGCTCGCCCTCTACATCGCCGTCGCCGAGGGCCGGGGCATCCGCCGGGAGGCGCTGCGGGGGACGGTCCAGAACGACATCCTCAAGGAATACATCGCGCGCTCCACGTACATCTATCCGCCGGGGCCCTCGATGCGCCTCGCCCTCGATGTGATTGAGTTCTGTTCGCGGGAGGTGCCGCGATGGAACGCGATCAGCGTGAGCGGATACCACATCCGCGAGGCCGGCGCGACGGCGGTGCAAGAGATCGGGTTCACCCTGGCGAACGGGATCGCGTACCTCGATGAGGCGGTGGCCCGGGGCCTCGACGTCGACGCGATCGCCCCGCAGATCTCGTTCTTTTTCAACGCCCACATCGACCTGCTCGAGGAGGTCGCGAAGTTCCGGGCCGCCCGCCGCCTCTGGGGGACGATCATGCGGGACCGGTTCCACGCGAAGCAGGCGGAGTCGATGGCGCTCCGATTTCATGCGCAGACCTCCGGGGCCACGCTCACCGCCCAACAGCCGGAGATCAACGCGGTCCGCGTGGCCATCCAGGCCCTCGCCGCCGTCCTTGGCGGTGCCCAGTCCCTCCATACGAACAGCATGGACGAGGCCCTTTCCCTGCCGTCCGAGAAGGCCGTCCGGCTCGCGTTGCGCACCCAACAGATCCTCGCCCACGAGAGCGGCGTCGCGAACACGGTCGATCCCGCGGGCGGCTCGGCGGTGATCGAGTCCCTGACGGACCGACTCGAGGCGGAGGCCGCAACCCTGATCCGCGAAGTGGACCGTCGGGGCGGCATGCGCAAGGGGATCGAGTCCGGTTGGGTCCAGCTGCAGGTCGCGGATTCGGCGTACCGCTATCAGGTCGAGCTCGAACGTGGGGAGCGGACGGTCGTTGGCGTGAATGCCTTCCTCGAGGAGGGTCAGCGGATCCCGATCCCCAAAACGAACCCCAAGCTCGCCGCCGAACGGGCGCGAACGTTGCGACAGTTCCGCGGGGGGCGGGATCCGAAGGCGGCGAAGAGGCATCTAGGCCGCCTCGAGGACGTCGCACGGAGGGAGGAGAACGTCATGCCGGCCCTCATCGAGGCGGTGAAGACAAAGGCAACGCTCGGCGAGATCAGCGACGTGCTCCGGACCGTCTTCGGAACGTACCGCCCCAGGCAGGAAGTATGATCGGGCCCGCCCACCACATCGGGGTCGCGGTCCGGCGGCTCGACGAAGCCCTCGCCGACTACGGAAAGCTGGGGTTCGAGGCGGGGCCGGTCGAGGACGTGCCGACGCAAGGAGTGCGGGTCGCGTTCCTCCGGGCCGGCCCGGTGCGGATCGAACTCCTCGAGTCCCTCTCGCCGGAAGGAGTGATTGCCCGGTTCATCGAGCGTCGCGGCGAGGGCCTGCATCACCTGGCCTTCTCGGTCCGCGACATCCGCGAGGAGATGCGCCGCCTCCGAGGGCAAGGCCTCGAGTTGATCGACGCGGAACCACGACCGGGGGCGCACGGGCGGCTCGTCGCCTTCCTCCATCCGCGATCGGCTCGCGGCGTCCTCCTCGAACTGGTCCAAGAGTCCCCGTGACGGGATCGAGGCGTCAGCGGGATTAGGCTGAATTCCGTCGCGAATCTTTATCCGAGCGGCCCCGGTCCGCGGCCCTCGATGTCCACGGAAGGCGCAGCGGTATCGCTCGGTGCGACCGTCGTGAGCCTGATCTTTGCGGCCCTCGTGTTCAACCAGTGGATCTCCCGGAGAAAACCCTTCCAGCTCGCGTGGTCCGTCGGCCTCGCCTTGTACGGCGTCGCGGCCTTCACGCAGTTCCTCGCGGAGGCCTATGGATGGACTTCGTCGACGTACAAAGCGTACTACGTCGTGGCGGCGCCCCTCGTCGCGGTCCTCGGCATCGGTTCCGTCCTACTGATCCACCGGCGGGCGGGCCTCGGGTTCGCCCTCTACACGCTGGTCCTCTTCGCCGGCTTCGCGGTGGCCGTCGCGGGCGCGACGGTCAACACCGCGGCCTTCTCCTCGTCGATTCCCGTCGCCGGGACGGCGTTGCCGGACAGCGTCCGGATCTATTCGCCGCTCTTCACCATTCCCGGGAGCGTCGCGCTGATCGGGATCGCCGCGTACTCCTTCTGGCGCTCCCGCCTGCTGTTCAACCTCTGGATCGGGATCGGCGCCGTGATCATCGCGGCGGGGGGCTCCCTCGCGCGTTTCGGGCTTTCCTGGGCCCTGTACATCGGCGAGTTCGTCGGGATCGCGGTGATGTTCTGGGGCTTCCTCGCGAGCCAGGACCTGGCGAAGGCGAAGGCGCCCGCCGCGGCCCGGGCGGCGACCTGAGCCGGGAACGTTGAAATAGACGCCGCGCGTCCGATTTTTCCGTTGAAGATCGGCGAGTTCCACGAGCCGAACCGAAAGATCGTGGGACGGTCCGTGTGGCACTACGATCTCCTCGAATCGACGAACGAGACCGCGAAGGAGCTCCTCGAGCCGGACCTGGAGGAAGGCCTCGTCATCTGGGCCGACCGGCAGTCGGCGGGCAAAGGGCGGCAGGGCCGCGCTTGGGCCTCGCCGCCGGGAGGGCTGTACGCCTCCGTCCTCCTCCGCCCGAAGGAGCCGCAGGCCTGGGTCCTGGGCCTCCTCGCTGGGATGCCGGTCGTCAAGGCGTTGCGACACTTCGGAGTCTTCGCCGGCCTGAAGTACCCGAACGACGCGGTCTACCAGGGTCGCAAGATCGCGGGAATCCTCTCCGAGGGCGTCTACCGCCGGGAGACGTACCACGTGATCATCGGCATCGGCGTGAACACGAACGTGGACCTGGACCGCCTCCCCCCGGACCTTCAGGCCACCGCGACGACGATGAAGCGGGAGGTGAACCTCTTCGTCGCGAACGACGAGTTCCTCGACTACCTCCTCAGTCAGCTCGACGATCTGTACTCGCGGTACCGGAACACGAAGATCGAGTTCCTCATCAAGGAGTACCGAGGTCAGTGCACGACGATCGGCAAGAGGGTGAGCGCGACGACGTCGAAGGGGACCGTCACGGGCCGGGCCTACGACATCGCGCCGAATGGCGCCCTCATTATCATGGATGAGGCCAACACGAAGCATGAGTTCGTCGAGGGCCAACTCAAGATCTTGCCTTGACGCCCCGGGCAGTGGATGGCCGGCTCGCTGAATGACCGCGAAGCCTTAATGACGCGCCTCCGCGTTTGTCGCCGCGATGACGGGCGACGAGCGCGTCGACGAGCTGCGACGGCGGAAGGCCCTCGCGAAGCTGGGAGGCGGCAAGGATCGGCAGGACGCCCAGCGCGCGAAGGGCAAACGCACCGCGCGGGAGCGGCTCGACGTCCTTTTGGATCCGGGGTCCTTCGTCGAGATGGACGCCTTCGTCGAGCATCGGACGACGGAGTTCGGGATGGACCAGAAGCGGATCTCCGGGGACGGCGTGGTCACGGGCCACGGGACGATCGATGGCCGGGCCGTGTTCGTGTTCTCCCAAGACTTCACGGTCTTCGGCGGAAGCCTCGGCGAGATGCACGCGAACAAGATCGTCAAGATCATGGACATGGCGATGAAGGTCGGCGCCCCGGTGATCGGCCTCAACGACAGCGGGGGCGCGCGGATCCAAGAGGGCGTCATCAGCCTCGGTGGATACGCGGAGATCTTCTACCGCAACGTCCTCGCGTCCGGCGTCGTCCCTCAGATCAGCGCGATCCTCGGGCCGTGCGCGGGCGGGGCGGTCTACAGCCCCGCGATGACCGATTTCATCATCATGGCGAAGGGCACGTCGAACATGTTCATCACCGGTCCGGGGGTCATCAAGGCCGTGACCGGGGAGTCGGTCACGTTCGAGGCGCTCGGCGGGGCGCTGACGCACGCCGAGAAGAGCGGCGTCGCGCACTTCGCGGCCGAAGACGAGGCCGAAGCCCTCCGGATCGTGCGTCGGCTGCTGAGCTACCTCCCGTCGAACAACGTGGACGATCCTCCCGTCCTCGCCACGGAGGACGATGCGAACCGGATGGATCCGGAGCTCGCCACCATCGTCCCGCGGCAGCCGAACAAGCCGTACGACATGCTCGACGTGATCAAGCGCATCGTCGACCGGGGTTCCTGGTTCGAGGTCCACGAACTCTGGGCCCGCAACATCGTGGTCGGCTTCGCTCGGCTCATGGGCCACTCGGTCGGCATCGTCGCGAACCAGCCGAAGGTCCTCGCCGGGACGCTCGACAATCCGTCCTCGATCAAGGCGGCGCGCTTCGTGCGGTTTTGCGACTCCTTCAACATCCCGCTCCTGACGTTCGTCGACGTCCCGGGATTCCTGCCGGGGTCGGACCAGGAGTACGGCGGCATTATCCGCAACGGCGCGAAGCTCCTGTTCGCGTACAGCGAGTCGACCGTCCCGAAGGTCACGATCGTCACCCGCAAGGCTTACGGAGGCGCCTACGACGTCATGTCGTCAAAGCACATCCGGGGCGACTTCAACTTCGCGTGGCCGTCCGCCGAATTGGCGGTCATGGGGCCCGAGGGGGCGGTCCAGATCATCTTCAAGAAAGAGATCGAGGAAGCTCCGGACCCGGCGAAGCGCGAGAAGGAACTCGTGGGGGAATACCGGGAGCGGTTCGCCAATCCCTACATCGCCGCCCGCATGGGCTACCTGGACGACGTCATCGAGCCCGTGGAGACGAGGCCGCGGGTCATCAACGCCTTCGCCGTGCTCCGGACGAAGCGGGAGACGCGACCGCCGAAGAAGCACGGGAACATCCCGCTCTGAGCCGGAGGCGCATGTTCCGGCGATTGCTCATCGCGAACCGCGGCGAGATCGCGATCCGCGTCGCCCGGACCGCCCGCGCGATGGGCATTCACTGCATCGGTGTGTACTCGGAGGCGGATCGGACCGCCCTCCACCGGACCGCGATGGATGAGAGCGTCGAGATCGGGGGTCCCCTCCCGGCGCAGAGCTACCTGAATGCGAGCGCGATCCTACGCGCCGCCACGGAGACTCGGGCGGACGCGATCCATCCGGGATATGGATTCCTTTCGGAGAAGGCGGACTTCGCGGTGCGTTGCGCGGAGGCGGGGATCGTGTTCGTCGGCCCGCCGCCCGAGGCGATCGCGGTCACGGGCGACAAAGTGTCCGCGCGTCGAGCGATGGCGGAGGCCGGCGTGCCCGTCACCGAGGGCGTCGATCGCGTCCTCCGTTCCGTGGATGAGGCCCGCGAGGTTGCGGCGCACCTCGGGTATCCGGTGCTGTTCAAGGCGACCGCCGGCGGCGGGGGGATCGGCATGTCGCGCGTGGACGGACCCGAAGACCTGGCCGAATCGTTCGAGGCCGCGCGGTCCGTGGCCCGCGCGAATTTCGGCAACCCCGACCTCTTCCTCGAGAAGTATCTGCGAAAGGCCCGTCACGTGGAGGTGCAAGTGCTCCTCGGGGATCGCGGGGCCGGAGTCGGCTTCGTCGAACGGGAGTGCAGCGTCCAGCGGCGACACCAAAAGCTCGTCGAGGAGACCCCGTCGCCCGCGATTGGGGCCGCCGTTCGGAAGCGGCTGCGGGAGGTCGCGGTGCGCGGCCTGCAATCCCTTGGCTATCGGAATGCGGGGACGGTGGAATTCCTGTTCCACGACGGCCGGTTCACCTTCAACGAGGTCAATGCCCGTCTCCAGGTCGAGCACCCGATTACGGAAATGGTCACCGGCGTGGACCTGGTGCGGCAACAGCTGCGGGTCGCCTCCGGAGAGGGAATCGAAGTCTCGCAGAACGAGATGCGCTGGAAGGGCCACGCGATCGAGTGCCGGATCAACGCCGAAGACCCGCTCCGAAATTTCCTTCCGTCTCCCGGTCGGGTCGTCGACTTTCGCGTGCCCGCCGGGGGCCAGATTCGGGTCGACGCCGGGGTGGCGGCGGGATCCATCGTCCCCGCGTTCTATGATCCGCTCATCGCGAAGCTTGCCGTCGCCGGTTCCTCCCGTGAGACGATGGTGCGTCGGATGCTCCAGAGCGTCGACGCCTTCGAGGTTCGCGGCATCCACACGACGCTTCCCTTCCATCGGGTCCTGATGTCCGACCGCGATTTCATCAGGGGAAACCTGTGGACCACCATGGTGGACGACCTCCACCTCGTCGGACGGATCCGAAGCCGCGGGCCGTGGGAGCGACAGATCGCGGAAATCGCCGCGGCGGTCGCCGCGAGCGGGCGACTGATGTCCGGCCCGACCATCGACCTCCTGCGATCGAAAGCCTCGGCTTGGTCCGCGGCCGGACGCCGGCACCTCCTCGCGGGAGGTGACCATGCGGTTCCGCCTCGTCGTCGATGGTGATCCCCGCCGGGTCGAGGTCGAGCAAGGACCCGAAGGCATCCTGATTCGGGTCGACGGGGCCGAGTACCGAGGGAAGGTCCGCCGCGTCGACGACGGCATCGCGGTCCGCCTGGGTTCAAAATGGCGCCGCGTGCGCTTCGTTGGCCGGACGGTCATAACCCAGGATGCGACCCATGAAATCGCGATCTCGGAGATCGAGGATGAGACCTCCGACTCGGCCTTACCGGCGAGGTCACGTTCGGTTCGACGGCTGCCGATCCGTGCGCCCATGCCCGGCCGCGTGGTCCGGGTCGCGACCCGCCTGGGCCTCGAGGTCAAACGCGGAGACACCCTCCTCGTCCTGGAGGCGATGAAGATGCAAAACGAGATCGCGGCGCCTCAAGACGGAACCGTGACCGCGGTCCGGGTCGTCGAAGGCGATTCCGTCATCGCCGACCAGATCGTCGCCGTGCTCGAGGGCCATCGACCACCGGAGTCTCGAGCAGGTGCGCGAGCCGGGACTTCTTCGTCCTGAGGTAGCGGATGTTCGCGGCAGTCGCCGGGACTTGTAGCGGAATCCGGTCGACCACCCGGAGCCCATACGATTCGAGCTGCTCGATCTTGGCCGGGTTGTTCGTCATGAGTCGCACGGACTTCACGCCGAGGACCCGCAGCATGCAGGCGGCGCACTTGTAGGATCGGAGGTCCGCCGGGAATCCGAGGACCCGGTTCGCGTCGACCGTGTCGAGGCCGTGGTCCTGCAGATGGTACGCGGCGATCTTGTTCGCGATCCCGATCCCACGTCCCTCTTGCGCGAGATACAGCAGGACGCCGCGGGGCGCCTTGCCGATTTTCTTCAGGGCGGCATCGAGTTGGGCCCCGCAATCGCAGCGCTCGGAGCCGAAGACGTCCCCCGTGACGCACTCCGAATGCAGGCGGAGGAGGACCCGCTCGCGACCCGCGATCTGCCCCCGGGCGAGCGCGACGTGATCTTCCCCGGTGAACGGGCATTGGAACGCGTAGACCCGGAAGGCGCCGTAGCGTGTCGGGAGCCGGGCCGGGCCCGTCAGGAGCAAGTTGTCGCAGAGTTCCAAGGTCGCCTCGGCCATGGCCGGCCTTTGCAACGAGGGGGCCTATTTAAGAATTGAGCGGGGGACCAGGTTCCGAGGCCTACGAGTCCAGGTGCGCCGCGATGATGGCGGGGGCCGCCCCGATCGCGGTCGCGGTCTCCAGGACGAGCCCGCGGCCCGTGAGGTCGAAGTGGTACCGGCCGAGCCCGTCGACGTCGCGATCCTCGAGGCCATGCGGCCCGAGGCCGAACACGAGCACGAACGACGTCCCATCGCGGAGCAGGCCCGCGAGGAATTTCGCGTCGACCGCTTTCTTCGGATCGGGACGGTTCGTCGTGACGACCACCTCGCCAAGTTGCGGTGGAAAGCCTCGCTTCGGGAACTCGAACGTGAGGAGACGGCCCGCGTCGGCGAGCTCGCGGAGGTACTTTCCCTCCAGGCCGATCGTGGTGGTCCCGGAGACCCAGGCCGCGGTCTGTTGCGGCGTCCGCAGGTCGCGCTCGAACGGGAAGCCGAACGTGGCGAGGTTCGCGTCGAACGCGAGGGCGACGGGGGCCGCGCGGGCGAGGGCGCGTCGATGGGCCTCGGCGAATTTCACCGGGTCGTACGAATTGTACAGGCCGATCGTCATGCGCCCGCGGGGCATCGCCGCATCCGATGACCCCGGCGGTATTTTGAACTAGTGGAGGGAAATGAAGGCCGCCCATGCGGATGTCCTACTACACGATCGACGGAGGGCGCCTCGCGGGCCTCCCCGGTCCGGCGTTCATGGAATGGGACTTTGCCCGTCTCCGGAAGATGGGATTCGGCGTGGTCGTCAGCCTCGAGTGCGACCGATTGAACACGTTCGAAATCGAGGACGCGGGATTCGAGCACAAGAAGATCTGCGTCGAGGACTTCGCGTCGCCAACGTTCGACCAGATCGATGACTTCGTGGCCTTCGCGGAAGCCAAGTTGGGAGAAGGGAAGAAAGTCCTCGTGCACTGCTACGCCGGCCGAGGCCGGACCGGCACGATGCTCGCCGCGTTCCTCATCCACCGCGGGATGTCGGCCGACGCGGCGATCCGGGAGATCCGGCAACGGGCGGGCGACGCCTATGGGACCGTCCGAGGGGTGATCGAACCGGAGCAGGAGGAGACCTTGCGGCAGTATGCCCATCGAGTGCGCGGCCGCTGACGCCCGGCCTCACGTTAGTTCCGCGAGCTCCTCGCCCTTCCACCGATATTTCTTCTGCTTCCGCTTCTTGTGGACGCCCTTCTGCAACAGGTAGGCGATCAGCAGCGGCAGCCCGATCGTCGCGTCGACAAGGCTCTGGGCCATCTTCGCGTCCTTGTGGAACTTCCCCCACGACTGGCTCTCCTCGAACGTGCAGCCGCTGAGGCCTCCCCACTGCGGCACGTCGACCGTGATCTGGGCCGCGTACATGTGCGGGTTCTCCGGGTACCCCATGACCTCCTGGATCACCTCGACCTGCGAGATGTAGTTCTTCGGAGTGCCGCCGCCGACGTAGAAGACGCCGGTCCTCGGCGACTTCAGCTTGACCTGGGCGATCTCGTAGTTGTCCTTGATCGAGTCGATTGCGATGGGCGTCTTCTTGGCCTTCACCCGATCGTGATGGTGCTTCGCGAGCGCGATGCCGATGGACGAATCGTTGAGGGCGGGCACGAAGTACGGGATGCCCTTTCGATAACAGGCGCCGACGAGGGAGTTCGGGTCGGTCGAGGCGATCTTTCCCATCTCCACCAGGAATTCCCGCGAGCTGTACGGCCGCGGCTCCAGGCCGTCCGCGAGGTTCGCGATTTCGTCGTCGCACTCTCGGAACAGGGACTCGTCCGCGAGGGTGTCGTAGACGCGGTCGAGGAAATGCTCCCGGAGGACGATGTCGTCCGTGTCCGGCGTCGTCGCGTAGTGACGGTGGCCGTGGGCCTCGTAGTAATCGTGGTAGGCGATCGCGCCCGTCGTCACGACGACGTCCACGAGTCCGAACTCGACCATGTCGCGCATGACCTTGCGGAGCCCGCCAGGTGTCAGCGCCCCGGCCCCGCCGAAGAACATCGTGCACTTCGGGTCCGTCATCGCGTTCTCGAGGACGGAGGCACAGAGGCCCAAGGTCCGGGCCTGGAACGAGATCCGTTTGTATCCGTCCACGAGGTCGGCGACGGACGTCGTCTTCTCGAGGTCCAGATGTTCGATCGGGACCGAGGTCAGCTCCGCCTTCGTGGGCTTGTGCATCGCCATGCCCGGCCCAATGCGGGCACCTGCCAAAAGGATTCGGTTCCTCAGGCTTTCTTCTTCCCTTCGACCGCTTCCGCGATGGCCCGGGCCTTCTCCTTCGGCCGGGAGCAGACCGCGTACTCGTCGCCGTCGAAGAACACGTCGAGGTCGGGGTGCTGCCGCTGGATGTCCTGGATCCGCTGCATGATGTCCTTGAGGGTGATCGACTCGTCGTTCGGGTCGATCCGCACGATGATCCGTTTCTCGCTCTCCATCCCCACGGCCCGCCCCTCTTCGGACGCCCTCGAGATACCGTCAGATTCGTCCGAGCGTATAAATACTCTTCCGGGCGCGTCCGCCCTTGCGGACCGGACCTCGCGACCTTTCTCGCTCGCGCTATGATTGTTGTATGATAATGCCGTCCTCACGATTAAATACCCTCGGGACGGCTAGCGACGGCGACCGATTCTCCATGTCGGCCGCGTACGCGAGGCTTCGGGTGGCGCAGCTCCAATGGCGCTGAAACCGGCGGATGGCACCGTCGCTCAGCAAGTGTGCCGCGTCTGCGGCGGCGAGGTGAACCCGCACGGGGAGTGCGTCGTCTGCGGGACGAAGCAGGACGCGCCCGCGATGGCGGACAAGGGCCTCCCGTCCTGGCTGAAAACCGAATCGGGAGAGGCGACGACCTGGCTCAACGCCCCCGGAACCGGCGACTCCCGCGACGAGGCGCTGCGGAAATGGCTCTCGGGCGAGGACACCGCCTTCCAGGACTGGATCGGCGTCCCCACGACCTCCGGCGGAGCCCTGACGGCCCGCGCCACCCCGGACCGCATGTCCGATGACAAGGTCCGCGAGCTCCGCTCGAAGGCGATGGAGGTCGACGGGATGCGGGCCGAGCTCGAGTCGATGCGCGCCACGCTGAACCGCGAACTCTCCAATTTCCGGCAGGGCAAGTTCGATCCGGTCAAGTACATCGAGGAGACCGCGACCCTTTCGAAGCAGCTGCAGACGGAGATCGCGAAGCGGAAGGAGCTGGAGCAGGAGATCGAGCACATCAAGAAAGGCTCCATCGCGGTGATCAAGTACGTGAAGACGCAGCAGCTCAAGGCCGGGACATCCCCGGAGATGAAGAAGCGCCTCGAGCAGGAACAAAAGCTCCGGGAGGAGATCGAGACCGAATCGGCCAAGCTCCGGTCCGTGAACGAGGTGCTGAAGAAACAGATCGAATCGGGCTTCGCGAAACTGAAACCCGACCAGCGGGACATGAAGAGGCGCGAGGCGGACCTCATGGAGCGCGAAGCCGCGCTTCGCGGGAAGGAGGAACGCATCGCCGCCATCCACCCGGACGAGGTGAACGCTCCGACGGAGGAGCTGAAGCGCCGCCTCGAGGAGGAGCTCCGGGAGATGGAGCAGGATTACCTGGCGAAGGAAGAGCAGTTCAAGAAGCGGATCATCTCGCTCGAAGGCGACGTCAACCGGTACAAGATCGAGGACAAGGTCCGCGTGGAGGCGCAGGCCTTCGAGGGCAAGCCGAGGACGGAACTCGGCGGCGCCCTCACGAAGAAGGAACACGACGTCCTGCAGCGGGAACGGACCCTCCTCTTGCGGGAGCAGGACCTCCAGCGGCTCCAGGACGACCTCCAGGTCAAGGAGGACGAGATCAAGAAGGTGAAGGAACCGCTCGCCTACAAGGAGGAGGAAGCGGAGCGGCGCAAGGTCGAGGAGGCGAAGGCGCAGGGGGGCTCGACCGAGGAGCTCGACATGAAAGCCCGCCTCGAGGAACTGAAGTCCCAGATCAACCAGAAGGAGGAGGAGGTGCGGACGAAGGAGAAGTACCTCCAGCAGAAGATGGAGGAGCTCCGGATGCGGGAGCAGGGCCTGATCACGGAAGACATCGAGGCCCGGGAGCAAGAACTCCAGATCGAGGTCAAGCAGCAGAAGGTCAAGACAGGCATTCCGCGCCTCGACGACCTCATGTTCGGCGGCATCCCCTTCGGGACGAACGCTTCCGTGTATGGCCCCGCGTACGTCGGAAAGGAGGTGCTCGTGAACCTATTCATGGCGGAAGGCCTCAAGAAGGGCGTCCCGGTCCTCTGGGTCCTGACCGACAAGGGCCCGGCGGACGTCCGGGACGACATGTCGTTCGTCCTCCCGGGGTACGAGGAATATGAGAAGCTCGCCCTGGTCCGATATATCGACGCGTACTCGAAGTCGATGGGCGCCGAGGCGACGGATCCGAACACGACCTACATCGACGATCCGACGGACCACCAGTCGATCCTGAAGGCCGTCGAGACGACCGCGGCGGAGTGGAAGAAGAAGTACCCGACGTACCGCCTCGGATTCCGGAGCGTGTCCACGCTGATCGCTTACCTGGACCCGACGACGACGTTCAAGTTCCTCCAGCCGTTCGTCGGGCGGCGGAAGCGGGACAAGGCCGTGGCCTTCTACGTGATCGAGAAGGGGATGCACGAGGAGCAGGAGATCCAGATGCTCGGCTCCCTGATGGATGGGAGCATCGAGTTCAAGGTCGAGCAGCTCAAGTCGTTCCTGAGCATCAAGGGGATCTGCGACGTCCAGAGCCGAGGCTGGATCCGCTATACGTACACGAAGTCGAGCGTGAGCGTCGGGTCCTTCAGCTTGGACCACATCAAGTGATGGTTCGGCCGAGCGAATCGCGCCTTGGTTTGTTCAACGTTCACTGCGATTCAGCGATTTCGGGAGGACGACGGGACGCGGTGCGCCACTCGGCGAACGAACGACACGCGGCGTTGCTCTAGCGGGGCTCGAGGATGGCCACCGCGAAGATCTCTTTGTGCCGGTCCGCCCAGCGCTCGTGTCGCCACACCGGGCCCAGGAGACTCGGCTGGAGGACCCAGGTCTCGGACGGCCGTTCAGCGTGGTGGCGGAGCCACCAACGAACTTGGTCCTGAAGGGGACCGATGGGAAAGACAACGTTCCGGGTCGACCGGATGAGATGGTACACGAACGACGGGTGCGTCCTGGTCCGCCTCGAGACGGAGGCGTCCGGCTCCCCCTCTTGGGAAACCCTACCCGCGCCGTAAGTGATAACGTGAGCCACGAGAGGGGCCGGTTCGGTTGCGGTCGAGAGGAAGGCGGAATTTGTTGAGACCCCGAATTGGTCTGTCGGAGAGCCTGCCTCCAGACGCAATTTCGTACCGGCATGTTGCTTCGTGGACACCTATCTACCTCGGAGGCCCGGACGAATTTCACAGTACCTCTTCAATCCGACGTTCCGAATTTAGAGAGTGAGATTCACGGACGAGAATGGGAGGCTCTCGTGAAGCCGCTGAAGCCAATCGGTTCAGGCGATCTCGGGCGATCGGCCTTTCCCCGGCTTGCCGGGCGCCGGAGGGACATTCACCTGCGGGATCGGGATCGGCGGCGGGAGGCGCAACTCGCGGGCCAGCAGGACCGCCTCCGGGATGCAGTTCGTCATGATCACGGTGTGAATTTCCTGTGCGACGTCGGGAGGCATCTGTCCGCCGGCCGACCAACCCTTCACGAGGCCTTTGGCATCTCCCTCCCAGAGGATGTTCCCCTCGATCTGGATGAGGCCCACGACGGCCTCCGACGCATGGTAGTTCGCGGTGAATCGGAAATCGACGGAGGCCTGCCGATCGCCGAGTTCCGAGATCAGAGTGACGGTGCTGTTGTGGTCCACCCGGAGGTTGATCCAGCGGTCCGTTGGCTTCACGAACCGACGGCCATCGACGTGAGATAGCTCGAAGGTGCGGATGGGCATCTGTGGAGCCGACTTATGGGCGGACCCTATTTCAAGGTTCGGGGCCTCGGGTTTTAGGTCGGGTCGTCGTTCGGTGGATGGATGGTCCACTGGATTGGCGTGGACGACACGGACAGCCTCCAAGGCATGTGCACGACGTTCCTCGCGACGGAGATTGTCCGCGACCTCACAGAGGATTTCGACCTCATCGGCTATCCGCGACTCGTCCGGCTCAATCCGAATATCCCGTGGAAGACGCGAGGGAACGGTGCGGTGTGCATGCGTTTCGGCGAGGGATTGGGTCCACCCTTCGTCGTGGGATCGATCGCGGGTCGTACGATTGAAGCTCACCCGCGCGGACGGGCCTCGTCGGAACCCGCGGCGGTCGCCGATCGGGTCGCACTGCATGTGGAACGGTGGTCGCGGTTCGATGACGCGACGACGAATCCTGCGTTCGCGGTGTTGAGCAGGCAACCGACTCCGGCGCTTTATTGGCGGGCGGTCCGCGGAGTCGTTTCGAAAGGATCGGCACAGGCCGCCGCTCGCGGCTTAGGAGTCGTTCGGTCCTACAAAAACGGGCGAGGCGTGATCGGCGCACTCTCGGCAATCGCCTGGCGGCCTCGCGACCGTACCTACGAGGTCCTCACCTATCGGGCGCCGGAGGCGTGGACGACGGCCCGGAGGATCGCGCCCGAATCCGTCATCCGGATGGACCGGAACTTTCCAAGCACGTTCAACAACTACGACTACGTGAACGATCGACTGGTGATCGCTCCCCATTCTCCATGTCCGGTACTATTCGGAATCCGCGGCGACGACCCGGCGGTCCTTCTTCCCGCCATGCGCGTCATCGAGGGAGAGCGTCCCGAACGGTGGCTGATCTTCGAGACGAACCAAGGGACAGACGACCACGTGATGCGGAGGCGTTCCGTCAAGCCGGGGGCCACCGTCCGGCTGTCAGGGAGGGTCACCTCGCCCCCTCGGGCTATCGCCGGTGGTCACGTCGTCTTCCGACTTGGGGATCTTGACGTCACGGCATACGAGCCATCGAAGCAGTTTCGGGCCGTCGTACGGAGCCTGGCCCCGGGGGATCGGATCGAAGCAATCGGAGCCATCCGACGGCGTCCCAAGACGCTGAATCTGGAGAAGCTCTTTGTCGAGTCAACGGCGCCCCGGTTTCGAAAGGTCGCCAATCCATGGTGTCCCGAGTGTCAAAAGCGCGCGAAGTCCCTGGGTCGTCAGGCCGGTTTTCGTTGCCCCTGTTGCCGGAAGCATTTCCCCCTGTCCGCCGCCACCTTTGATCGGATTGAGCGAAGCCTCCGGCCGGGTTGGTACGAGCCGCCGGTCGGTTCACGACGTCATCTCTCGATGCCGCTCAAGCGGATCGGTTTCGCCTCGGACACGAGTCCTCCGGGCGGATCCGTCTCGCCGCCCGCTTTCTTACACGCGCGCGGTCCGGGGGGCCTGGATTCCGAGGCCGGGGATGCGGTACCGACGCTCTATCCACTCGACGACCTTTGAGACCGGGACCGTGATCAGCAGATAAATTCCGACGACGAGGGCGAAAGCTTCGAAGATGTGGAACGTCTGGAACGCTTCACTCCGTCCGAATGTCGTAAGCTCCGGGACGCTTCCGACGACCGCAAGCAGCGAGCTCGCTTTGAGCAGCCCGATGTACTCGTTCGTGAGCGGCGGAATCACGAGTCGGACCGCTTGCGGCAAAACGATGTAGCGCATCGCGCCCCATCGGCTAAGTCCGATCGCCCGACCGGCCTCAACCTGCCCTGAATGAACCGTTTGGATTCCGGCGCGGAAGATCTCGCTCTGATAACCTCCCGTGTTCGCGGTCAGAGCGATGACGCCGGCCAAGAGGCCTTGCACCAACGGGTCCAGCCGGGGGTAGAAAACGAGGACCGCGGACCAGACGAAGACGATCTGGACAAACAACGGCGTCCCGCGAATGATTGCCACATAGGCATCCGCTGTGCGCCGGACGTAATATTTGATTCCGTAAACGAGGAGCGTGCCGAGGAAGAGGCCGGCGCCGGGGCTCCCGCCGTCCGCTGCGGCAACGGCTTCACGGCGTCGCGCCGCCATGACTCTTGCGAGAGGCAACGTCCGAACGGAACGAGCCCAACCGAGCACGAAGCCGATCCCCATCCCGATGAAGTACGCGATCGTCGTCACGTACAGGCTGATCCATGCGGCCTTGAGGTAATTCGGGTAGCTCCGTCCGATGTAGGCCGTGCTCAGCCCCCATCGGAGGGCGAGGACGTCCAGGATGTAGGCGAGGATTCCCACGGTCACGAGGATCGCGAGGAGGATGTCGACAATCCGCACTCGGGAGCGTCTTTGTTCATCGAAAGTAGCCGGCATGGTCAGCGCAGGATCTTGCCGACGAACATCCGCGTCCGCTCCTGCTTCGGACTGTGGAAGATCTCTTCTGGCGATCCTTCCTCGATGATCCGGCCGGCGTCCATGAACAGGATTCGTTTCGCGACCTCGCTCGCGAATCCCATCTCGTGCGTGACGACGATCATCGTCATGCCGTCCCTCGCGAGGGCCGCCATCGCATCAAGCACCTCGCGGATGTATTCAGGATCTAGGGCAGACGTCGGCTCGTCGAACAACATGGCCTTGGGGTTCATGGCAAGGGCCCGGGCGATGGCCACCCGTTGCTGTTGGCCTCCCGACAACTGCGCTGGATACGCGTCCGCCTTGTCCGCAAGGCCGACTCGAGCCAACAGCTTTCGTCCCTGGGCCCCCGCGGTCGTGGGATCCGTGCCGAGGACGCGAATCGGACCGAGGGTCACATTCTGGAGCGCCGTGAGATGTGCGAAGAGATTGAAACTCTGGAACACCATGCCCACCTGCTGACGTACCCACTCCGGTCGGATGTCGCGACGGTTCACCTGAGTGCCATCGAGGAAGACCCGGCCTGAATCCGGTTCGATCAGGAGATTGATGCACCGGAGGAGTGTGCTCTTCCCGGACCCACTCGGCCCGATGATGACGAGGACTTCGCCCTTCTGGACCTCGAGGCTCACGCCCTTCAAGACATGGAGAGCTCCAAAGTGCTTCTCTAGTTCCTCGACGCGGATCATACCGTGACCGCCTCGAGCCCCTTCACATGGTAGCGGCGATCGATCGCATTGAGCAGTTCCGTCACAGCAAAGGTCATGACGAAGTACACGAGCGCCACGGCGGTCCAGACGACGAAGATCCACGAGAGCTGATTGCCAGGAGAGAAGAGGATTTGCTGCTCGAAGATGAAGCTGGATCCAAAGAGCTCAAATCCTCCGACGATGGCCAATAACGAGGTGTCCTTGATGACGACGGCGAATTCGTTCGCCAGGGGTGGGATGCTCAGCCGCAGCGCTTGCGGCAGGACCACAAACCGCATCGCGGCTCCGTTGGTCATCCCCAGGGATTGCGCCGCCTCCAACTGCCCTCGCGGCACGGACATGAATCCGGCCCGAAAGATTTCAGATTGGTATGCGCCGGAATGCATGGCGAGGGTGAGCGCGGCGATGATGATGCCGATGTCCTGGCTCTGGAAGCGTGCCGGAAGAAGGGAGGGACCGAGGACTGCGGCGAATATGACGACGATGATTGGCGGGACCCCCCGGAAGAAATCGACAAACACGGAAAGAGGCCACGAAAGGGTCCGGAAGCGGGAGATCCGAGCCCAGCCTATCGTGAAGCCGATCACAACGCTCAGCGGGAGGATGATCCCCAGGTACCGGAGGGAGAGGACAATACCGTCGAGGAACGACGGCAGATAGAGCTTCCAAAGGTCTTCATCGAGCAGGTTGAATCGAAGAACCGTCTGGAGAATCAAAATGACGAGGATCGTCCCGACGGCCATCTCGGCGCCTCGAATCGCGGTTTTCGACACGCGAACTCGGAGCGCAGAGCTTCGCGTCGGGACCGCGACCGTCGTGGCCATGGATGACGACGCGGGGACCGAGACAAATGGGGAAAAGGTTTGCGGCTGAGGACCATTCGGTCCGGGCTCTTACCCGAAGTACTTCTTGAGTAGTGCGTCGTAGGTCCCGTCCGTCTTCACCGCGGCGAGGGCGGAGTTCAGCTTCGGGATCAAGCCCTTCGGATCATCCTGAGGAGACCTCGGGACGGCGAACCCGTACAGCTCGTTCGTGAAGATCGTTCCTTGAACCTTGAATGCGCTGTTCGCCTTCGCGATCCCGTCCGCCGCAGGCTTGTCGATGACCACGATGTCCGCGCTGCTCGAGCTGAGCGCCTGGAGCACTTGGGTCACGGATCCGTACAGTGCCAACGTAGCCGCCGGGGCATTGTCCTCGACCCAAAATTCGCTGGTCGTGAGGGTTTGCGCTGCAATCCGAAGGCCCGTCTTGTTCAGATCGTCCGCCGTGCAAGTCGTCGTGGCTGCGCAGTAATTCGTGGCATCACTGGCGCGCTTCAGGACTCCCTGGTTCGACGTGTAGTAGGAGTTGGTGAAGTGCATCGAGGCATTCCTTTCCGCTCCCGTCGTGCCGCTCAGGGTAATGGCGCCGATCGCGATGTCAACGCCGTTCGATCCGACGGCGAGCAGGAGGGCGGTGAAGTCGGTGTAGTCCCGCCACTCGTAGCTATAGCCGCTCCGAGTCACGAGCGTCTGGATGAGTTCGATATCGAAGCCGACGAGGACGCGCCCGCTCGTCGTGTTGTTGTAATATTCGAACGGAGGGAACGGCGTGTTCGTCCCCAGGAGGAGCCGCGGCGGGCCTGTGGCCGGCGTCGGGGCAATGAAATAGCCCAGGCCGAGGCCGGCGACAAAAGTTACGACGGCAATGACGACCGTGATGACGACGGATATGCCCTTCGCCCCGCGCGCCGCCTCTGGGGGCGGCACACCTCCTCCCACGGCCATGCCCGGCGCAAATGCATGTCACTATTTGAATTGACCGGGAGGAACCGGCCAGGAGGCCGCGGCCGAGCCTGTCACGAGGCTATCTGTGCGCTCGACGGAACGTCTGGTCGAGGACATCGAGGCCCGCATCGAGTACGTCTTTCGGGATGTTCAGGGCCGGGATGTAGCGCAACGAGGATTCCCCGCAGGGAAGAAGGATGAGGCCGTGCTCGTACGCGTCCTTCTCGATCGCGTCGCGGATCTTCGGATCGGCCTTTTTCGACGTGCGGTCGGTGACGAACTCCGTGGCCTGCATCAGTCCCAGGCCGCGTCGATCCCCGATGAACTCGTAACGGTCCTTCATCTCGTCGAGGCGCTTGGCCATGTACCCGCCGATCTGCGCGCTTCGGTGGACGAGCCCCTCGTCCTCGATCACGTCGAGCGTGGCGAGGGACGCGGCACAGGCCACGGGATTCCCTCCGAAGGTGTTGGAGTGCTTCCCGCTCTCCGGGAAGTCCATTTCCGCCGGGTAGATGGTGGCGCCCATAGGAATCCCGGAGGCGATCGACTTAGCAGTCGTCAGGATGTCCGGGACGGCTTTCGAGTGCTCAATCGCCCACATCTTCCCAGTCCGTCCCAGGCCGCTCTGGACCTCGTCATCGATCAGCAGGAAGTCGTGGTCCTTCGCGATCTTCGCGATCCGGTCCATCCAACCCGGCGGGGGGACGATGTATCCTCCTTCGCCTTGGACCGGCTCCACGAAGATGCCCGCGACGTCCTCCGGCGGCGCGACGGTCTTGAGGTACGCGTCCTCGATGATGTTCGCGCAGTACAGGTCACAGGACGGGTACGTCAGCTTGTACGGGCAGCGATAGCAGTACGCGTAAGGAACGTGGACCGTGCCGGGCATCATCGGGAAAAACCCGGC
>VBLT01000121.1 GCA_005878615.1 Methanobacteriota archaeon | reverse complement strand
CGACGCCTCTACGACGACGTGACCGATTTCGTCCGCGACGCCTATTGGTCCGCCTCCGGACGGATGTCTTGGGCGGCGCGGCTCACCCTCGTCGTCCTGCAACGGGAGATCGGGAGCAGCACCTTCGCCGCCGCGGAGACGTTGAGGCGGTTGGCCCAGAGCCCTCTCTTCGGACCGCGGGAGCGCGACCAACTCGAAGCGTTGGAAAGGGGCGCCCGCGCGATCCAACAGAACGTGAAGGCCACGCGACTGGTCGAGTTCCTCCGCTCGTCGGACGAAAAGGCCCTCGTATTCACTCAGTACCTCCGGACGTTGCAGCATCTGCAGCGCGTCCTCGAAGGCGAGGGCCATCGTGTGGCGGTCTACCACGGCGGCCTCTCGCCCGCGGCAAAAGATGGCGCGGTGCGGTCGTTCGAGGGGGACCGACAGGTGTTCCTCAGCACGGAAGCCGGCGGAGAAGGCCGGAACCTGCAGTTCGCGCGGACGGTCGTCAACTACGATCTCCCGTGGAATCCCCTGCGCATCGAACAGCGGATCGGAAGGGTGCACCGCCTCGGCCAGGAGCGCGAGGTCCACGTCGTGAACCTGTGGGCGCAGGAGACCGTGGAGGCGTACCTGATGGAACTCCTCGATCGCAAGATCCACATGTTCGAGCTCGTCGTCGGCGAGCTCGACCTCATCCTGGGCAACCTCGACGAGCGACGGTCCTTCGAAGACATGATGATGGAGATCTGGGCGCTGCGCGAGTCGGAGCCACGGCGGGCCGCCCTGCAGCGACTCGGCGAGGCGCTCGTTCGGGCCCGCACGGAATACGATCGGATGCAGGAGAGGAACGAAGAGGCCTTGCGACCGGTGAGTGAGGAGGTCGCCGCGTGAGCGATTCCCTCTCCTGGCGGCCCTTCGTGGTCGATGCCCTTCGAGAGGCCGGGGCGAGCGTGTCCGAGTCGGATTCGCTCCTGTGGGTCCAAGTCCCCGAACCGGTCCGGGAGCGTCTCGACGGCCCCGCTCGGTTCGCGATGACCTTTGACCCGGAACGGGTGCGGCAGTTCGACGCGGAACTCATCGCTCCCGGGAGCTACCTGCTCGAGAAGATCCTCTCCCTCGCGATGGGCCGCGGTCGCTGGGACGTCGCGCGGTTCGAGGCCCCGGAGGCCAACTGGGTCGAGGAGGCTCTGGCCGGCAGCGGCCTCGCTCCGCAGGTCGGCCTCCGATGCGAGGTCCTCGGGATGGAGGACCAACTGTTGCTTTTGTTTTCCTTCCGGACGAGCCTTGTCGCAGACGAGAAACGGGAGGGGTTTCACCTGGTTGCGGTCGCCCCGTCGGTCGGCGCGGCATGGCGGCACGAATCGGGAGACTCGGAATCTGGCCTCATGCCCGCGCCCGATTTGGTTCCACCGGATCTCGGTACCGCGTACGGTCTCGCCACCAGAATCCTGCGAGACACGACTCGAGAATCGGTCGATCGGTTCCGCGCCACAAATCTGCAGCGCCTGGAGGAGGAGGTGCGTCGCATCTTCGGCTACTTCGATCAGACGACGGCGGAGATCCGCGCGGCGGATCCGGGAGGTTCTGAGGATCTCCTCCGGGCGATCCAGGCGGAACGGGATCGACGTCTCACGGAGACCCTCGAACGATTCGATCCGAAGGCGAAAGCCACCCTCTGTGCGATCCGGGCGATTGTTGCACCGATGGCCCGGGTCCGATTGCGATTCTCGAACCACACCCTCGCCGACGTGACCGTGGACGCTTGGTCTCGCCACCTGAATGGCCTGACGTGCGACTTTTGCGGAGGCACGGAAGGCCCTTGGAGTCTGCAGGATCGCGGCGTGAGATGCGGACGGTGCCCGCCTACGCGAGCCGAGTCCGTTCCACCTCGAGGCCGTCCGCGGTCGGATACTCCTCGACGAGGAACGCGGGCCGCCCGAGGATCGGGGCGATCTCCTGCAAGATCCACGGCGCGACCTCGAGGCGATTCCTCGCGTCGTCGAGGCCCATGAGGTCCTTCGGCACCCGGTGGCGGACCTCGAGATCCCTCATCAGCCGTTCGAGGTCGGAGCCTTCGAGGATCCCCTTCACGAGCGTCCCGTCCTCCGTCACGACGTCCCACGGTCGCGCGACATTCTCCGCCCGCCGCTTGATCCGCGACCGGAGCTGCCAACCGTCCTTGTAGCCGCTCGTGCAGTAATGGACGGTCGTCCTCCACCGTCGCTCGAGGATCCGCAGGGCGACGGGGTCCGCTCCCTTGACGCCGTAGGAGAGCTCGTGTTTCATCTCGTATCCATGGACCTTCATCCGCGGGAAGTTCGCCTCGGAGAACTCCATCTCGTTCAGGTTCACGAAGGCCAGGCCTTCCGCCCCCGCCCATTCGATCAGCCGCACGAGGTCCTCCTCCCGCTCCGGGATCAGGGGGACCTCGATGCCGACGGTCAGGCCGAGGGAGCGGGCGAGTCGAGACGCGGGGACGAAGGCGCTCGCCGCGGCCCGGGACCAGAGGCCGGGAGGGACGTGGAAGCGGATCTCGTCCAGGCCCGCGTCCGCCAGCGCGCGGATCTTGTCCGGGTCCGTCGACATCGTGTACAGGTGGGTGTGGAACCCCGGCCCGAACTCCCCCTTCAGAAGGCGGATGTAGCGGCAGGTCCGTTCGACCGCGTCGAGGGGGTCTCCGCCCGTGATCCCGGCGCCCGTCGCGCGGATCGCGCGGGCTTCCTCGAGGACGTCTTCGTCCCGCAAGACGCGCTTCTCGTCCGCGAAGACGACGTCCTTGTACATCTTCTCGTCGGAGACGGGGCAGTAGAAGCAGTGGAAGGAGCAGATGCCCGTGACGAAGAGGACCATCTTGGACCCGTCCGTGCACTGGCGGCAGCCGACCGACAGGCGGCCGCGGGCGAATCCGCCGAAGGGACGTTCCTCGAGGCGCACGCGGCGTCGAAGGGCCGGCAGGGGATAAAGATTCCCCGGGCCGAGAGGGGCACGGATCGGCACCATGCCCGCGATGAAACGTACCTCTAAGTGGAGGTATGTGCCGCGATCAGGCCCTCGATCCTCGCCCGGCGTCGGGCGAACTCCTGCTCCGCCCTCCGGTGGTAGGCCGCCATCCGCCGCAGCAGTTCCGATCGGGCCCGGTCCGAATCGACGCGGCCGACATAGTCTTCCCTCTTCCTCGACCGACCGTCGTCCCGTTCGTAGTGCCAGAAGTAGAAGTACCTCCGTCCCTCGAAGTCACGAACCCGCGCCCCGCATCCGATTTCCATTTCATACCTCTAAGTAGAGGTATACTCTCCGTCTCCATGTCTCTATCCGGGGGAGGTGTGCGAAACAACTCGCCCCACCCCGAAGTCCAAATCCAAGGACGGGATGCAAGCCTCGGCACGGAGAGATCGAGGATGACCGACGCGGTGATTGTTGGGGCCGTCCGGACGCCGATGGGCCGTCATCATGGAATTCTCAAGGACGTTCGACCGGACGACCTGGCCGCCCTCGTCGTCGGAGAGGTCGTGCGCCGCGCGGGCCTCGATCCTGCGCTCGTCGAGGAAGTGTACCTCGGTTGCGCGAACCAGGCCGGCGAGGACAATCGGAACGTGGCGCGGATGGCCGCCCTCCTGGCCGGGCTCCCGGTCTCCGTGGCCGGCGTCACGTTCAATCGCCTCTGCGCCTCCGGGCTTGCCGCGATCAACGCCGCGGCCCGGGCGATCAAGGCGGACGAAGGCGACGTGTTCGTGGCGGGCGGCGTCGAGAGCATGACGCGGGCTCCCTACGCGATTCCGAAGAATCCGGATGGCGGGATGGGGAACCTCACCGCGTGGGACACGACCCTCGGTTGGCGGTTCCCGAATCTACGGTTGAAAGCGCAGTACGGGAATGAGGCGATGGGCGAGACGGCGGAGAACCTCCGCGAAGGGAAGCCGACGATCTCACGGGAGGAACAAGATCGGTTTGCCTTGGAGAGCCATCGCCGCGCGATCGCCGCGATCGAGTCGGGGAAGTTCGCGGAAGAGATCGTCCCGGTGCCTCTGCCTTCGACGACGGGGGAGGCGCGCACGGTATCGAGGGACGAGCCGCCTCGGGCCGACACGTCCCTGGAGGCGCTCGCGAAGCTCCGCCCCGCGTTCCGCGAGGGCGGGACGGTCACGGCAGGCAATTCGAGCGGGATCAACGACGGGGCCGCGGCGGTCCTCCTGATGAGCGATCGCAAGGCGCGGGAGCTCGGCCTCCCGCCGCTCGTGCGCATCGTCTCCTCCGCGGCGGCCGGGGTCGAGCCTCGGACGATGGGACTCGGTCCGATCCCCGCGACCCGGAAGGCGCTCCAGCGGGCCGGCATCGGGATCGAGAAGATCGGCCTGATCGAGTTGAACGAGGCCTTCGCCATCCAGTCTCTGATCGTCATGAGGGAACTCGGCTTCCGACCCGAGATCACGAACGTGAACGGCGGGGCGATCGCCCTGGGCCATCCCCTCGGATGTTCCGGCGCCCGGATCGTCTGCACCCTGGTCCACGAGATGCGCCGGCGCGCACCGAGGGCCCCGCGACCGTACCACGGGCTCGCGACCCTATGCGTCGGCGTCGGGCAAGGCGAGGCGACGGTCGTCGAGTGGGCGGGCGGCTAGGGCCGGCCTCACATCCGATCCGCGGATCCGCCCTCGAACATCGCCTTCAGGGAAGTCAGCGCCCGCTGCCAGATGCCGTTCCAATCGCCGGGGACGGCAAAGGGGGAGCGGTGGATCAAATGGATGAACGTCTGCGGGCCCTTCGGCGCGAGCTCGTAGATCACGCTCGTCTCCGTGCTCCCGCCTTCCTTCGGGATCGGCCACATGAAGGAGAGCTTGCCGGGGCCGTCGATCGCGGTGATCGTTCCCTCCACCCGCCCCTCGGGCAGCGTCCCTTCATACCGCCCTCCATACTCCGGCTCGATCCGGACGTCCGAGGCCCACCACGCCGCGACCT
The DNA here is from genome assembly GCA_005878615.1 of Methanobacteriota archaeon. Taxonomy (GTDB): domain Archaea; phylum Thermoplasmatota; class Thermoplasmata; order RBG-16-68-12; family RBG-16-68-12; genus RBG-16-68-12. The sequence goes on along the minus strand of VBLT01000121.1, from coordinate 17,031 downwards.
TGTCGGGGGTCACGAGGGCCTCGAACACGAGGGGGAGAGGACCGGGGACCGTCATCTTGACGTCCGCGAGAACGACGGGGTGGGGGGTCGGTGCCGCGGGCTTCTTGACTGCCGGTTGGCCGGAGGCCGGGGCCGCCATGCGGCCGCAATTCGCGCCCGGGTAATAATGATGCTGGGACCCATTGTCAGAGCGGATTTTTGCACCGCGCGCAGACGAGGCGGCAGTCCTGCTTGCATTCGAGGCACGTGCCGTGAAGGAACCGCTCGCGGACCGGCGCGTGATGGCAGTCGCTCACCGCGATGACCATGTGCCCGCAGTAGTCGCACAGATGCTGGACCGGCTTCTTGCCCGCGACGTAGCGCTGGTAGGCCATGAGGATCGCGAGGACGAGGACGAGGGCGCCGATGATCAGGGCGACCATCCAGCACTGGAGGCTCCCTTCGTTCTGGAAGGGGAGGTCGGCCCCGGGGGTGGGCACGCGCCCCGATGTCGCCTCCCTGCTCAAATAAATGATGGGCCGGGAATCTTTCCCGCGTTAGCGGAAAGCCGAACGAAAACGACGGGCCTATGGTCCCCCTCGCCTCTGCGGATGCCGGTGTCACGATGATCTCGAAGAGCCGGACGATCGGGCTCCTCCTTACGATGGCGATGCTGACCGGCGGCGCGGTCTGGGGCGTGCACGCCCTCATTGCCTCGGCGGGCGGCGCCGGGTCCGATTACGGGCTCGACACGAACGGGAACGGAAAGTTCGAGTGGCTCGAGGTTGAAGCGCAGGTCTCCCTTCCGAAGGCCGGAACATGGGACGTCTCCGCCGAACTTTCGGGTTCGTCGCCTCCCGCGACAGGCATGTGCGGGGGCGTCCCGCGTCCCGTCCCGATGATGGGGACCCGAGCGTCCTACGGACCCATTGCCTGGGCCTATGAGCGGTACTTCTTCCCGGCCGGCGAGCAGACGGTGCGGATGGCCTTCGCCGGGACCGACCTCGCGCGGGCCGGCGTCGACGGCCCCTTCCGCGTCCATGCCTCCCTCTCCCTGGGCCCTGTCCCGCTCCCCTACGAGGGGCTGCGGGCGCCCGAGCCGTTTCCATCCGGCGACGTGATTGAGTGGAACTACACGACGCGCGCGTACCAGGCCAGCGACTTCGAAGCCCCGGTCCGACCCGCCTTCTTCACCGGCGGCCACGCCGACGCGGCGGTCGATGTGGACTCCGACGGCCTCGCGGATTTCCTGGAACTCACGGCGGACGTTCACGTGAACGCGGCGGGGCACTACACGCTGAGCGGATATCTCTCCGCGCCGACGGGGTCCGACGTCGTGCGGACGATTGCTTATGCGTACCGCGATTTCGACTTGTCGACGGGAGACGCGAAGGTCTTCTTGCGGTTCCGCGGGGACCAGATCCGACAGGCCGGGGTGGACGGGCCGTGGAACTTCACCCTCACCTTGTTCGGCCTCGAGCCGCTAGTCCTTGGAACGGTCCCGCCGCAATCCGGTGCTCTGCGCCCCATTGCGTTCTTCTATCCGGAGACGCTCTGTGGCACGACCGGCGTTTATCAGGCCTCCGCGTTCGATGATACGGTCGAATTCCTACGGTACACCGGGCGCTTCGAGGAATCGACCCCGGACCGGGATGCGGACGGCAAGTTCGATGCCCTCGTCGTCCGGGCCGAAGTGGAGGTCTTCGTGGGCGCAGGGTTCGACCTGTCGGGCATCCTCCGCCCGGTGGGAGGCAGCGCCGTGGTCGCTCGAGCGACCGGTCAGATCTGGTCGCAGGACGGGACGCAGTGGGTCGACTTCACGTTCCCCGGCCCGGAGATCCGGACGAGCGGCGTCGACGGGCCGTACGATGCGACGATGTCCCTCGCCCCGGGAACCTGGGGAATCGATCCGACGACGACCTATGTGACGAAGGCATATCACGCCTCGGACTTCGACACTTCTTCGACGGGAACCCGAGGATACTGGATCGGCAACTTGTCGGCGACTCCGCGGGGATCCAGCCTATCGATCGCGGGAGAGGTCGTCCGCGGCAACGACATGCTCGCGGTCGTCTTCGAGGACACCCTCACGGTGACCCTCACCGATTCGGCCGGATACGCGGTCCGAACGTTCCAGACGAAGGTCGCGCTCGCGAGCAGCGGGTCGAGCGAATCGTTCTCCTTCTCGGCCGATGGGATGGCCTCGGGCACCTACACCGTGACCGCCGTCCTCGGGCCTTTGGATCGACCCGTCGACGTGAAGACGGTCGTCGTCACGATCTGAGGCCGTGGCAAACCTCAAGGGCCGCGAAGCGGTCGGTCCGCCCCGTGGACGACGACCCGCGGCAGGCCCTCACGGAGCTCGGCATCCGACCTCGCCGGTCGCTCGGCCAGCATTTCCTGATCGACCCGCGCGTGGCGACGAGGCAGATCTCCTATGCCCGGATCGGCTCGAGCGACGTCGTCTTGGAGATTGGACCCGGACTCGGAGTCCTGACACGACTTCTCGCGGAACGGGCGAAGCGGGTCATCGCGATCGAGTCCGACCGTCGGTTCGCCGCGTACCTCCGGCGGCGCCTGCCTGAGGTCGACGTGATTCAGGGGGATGCCCTCCGGGTCGACTGGCCCCGGTTCGACGTGATGGCCTCGAATCTGCCGTACCAGATTTCCTCGCCCCTCACGTTCCGGCTGCTCGACCACGCCTTCGACCGCGCGGTCCTCATGTACCAGTGGGAGTTCGCGCGCCGGATGCGCGCATCCCCGGGGACCGCCGACTATTCGAGGCTCACGGTCGGCGTCTATCGGCGCGCCGCGTGCGAGATCCTCGAACGGGTGCCGCGGAATGCCTTCTATCCGCAGCCCCGCGTCGATTCCGCGATCGTCTCCCTCGTCCCCCGACCGTCGCCATTCCCCCTAGAGGAACCGGGGCGCTTCGACGCGGTCGTCGATGCCCTCTTCGCCCATCGGCGCAAGACCGTCGAGAACGGCCTGCGGCTCGGATGGGCGGCCTTCGCCCGGTCCCGCGAGGAGCTGGAGGCCCTCCTCCCGGGCGTGCCGCATCGCACCCGTCGCGTCGGAGAATTGTCCCCCGAGGAAATCGCGCGGATCGCGGAGGCCATACGGATGGCGAAAGGTTAATGGGACCTCGCCCAATCGCTACAGTCCTCTTCGGTCGTGGGGGACCCGATGGTTCGGAAGAAGACTTCTTCTGAGTTGGAACAGGCGGAGATTAAACTCCAGAGCCTGATGGAGAAGAGGGACGCCCTGAACGCCGAGGCCCAGCAGGCCCGCCAGGAGCGGGACCTGGTCCACGAGAAGAAGCGCGAGGTCGGCGTCCGGCTCCGACCGTTGAAGGACCGGCGCGCGTCCTTCGCCGCGGAGGCGCGGGCCCATCGGGAGAAGCGCGACGAACTGCAGGCCAAGGCGAAGGCCCTGATCGAGTTGAAGCGAAAACTCCGGGCCTCCGGTCCCACGGACGTCGGCGCGGAGCTGCGCGCCCTCACGAGGCGCGTCTCCCAGTTGGAGATGCGGCAGCAGACGGCGTCCCTCAGCCTGAGCAAGGAGAACGAGCTGATCGGCGAGCTGAAGGAGTCCATGAAGCGCCTCAAGGTGCTCCAGTCGCTGAAGGCGGATCAGGACAAGATCGTGAAGGAGGTCCGCGACCTCGACTCCGGAATTACGGACCTGTTCCGCGCGGCGGAGGAGCAACACGAGGCCGCGCTCGCGATGAGCGCGAAGGCCCGCGCGGCCCATGAGGAGACGATGGGCCTGTCCCGCGAGATCGCCGCCCTCGACCTCGAAGGGAACGAGAAGCACGAGGCCTACCTCGCCGCACGCGAGAAGGCGGACGAGGTCCACGCGAAGGTCGTCGAGATGCGGGAGAAGGTCCTGTCGATCAAGGGCGCGAAACGGGCCGAGGCCCGGGAGGCGCGCGACCTCCTGAGACAGCAGAACCGTTCCGTCCGCGCCGCCCTCTTGGACGAGAAGAAGCTCGAGGCGTCGGCCGACGCGGCGCTGAGGGCGCTGTTCGAGAAAGGCAAGGTGGAGATCGGTCGATGAAGGCCGTCGTCCTCGCGGGAGGGGAAGGGACCCGGCTCAAGCCCCTCACGTACAAGCGTCCGAAACCCCTGATGCCGGTCGCCGGCCGTCCGTGCATCGATTACGTCCTGCGGTCCCTCGCGGGGTCCGGATTCCACGAGATCATCGTGACGACCGCGTACATGTCCGATGCCCTGATCAAGTCGATCGGCGACGGGCTCGACTACAACGCGTCGATCCTGTACAGCTTCGAGGAGAACCCCGCCGGGACCGCCGGCGCCGTCCGGCGGGTCGGGAATTTCTTCGACGACACCTTCGTCGTCTCGATGGGTGACATCCTCTGCGATGTGGACTTCAAGGCGCTGTACGATTTCCACAAGCGGAAGGGCGCCGCCGTGACGATCGCCCTGACCGAGGTCTCCGACCCGACGCAGTACGGGGTCGTGGGCCTCGACTCGAACGGCCGCATCGCGAAGTTCAAGGAGAAACCGAAGAAGGAAGAGGCCTTTTCGAACCTCGTGAACGCGGGCATCTACGTCCTCGAGCCGGAGGTGCTGGAGTTCGTCCCGCCGGATCAGAAGTTCGATTTCGCGAAGGACTTGTTCCCGAAGCTCCTCTCCAAGGGACTCGGTCTCTTCGGCTCGAAGATCGACGGCGTGTGGATGGACATCGGGCAACCGCACGACCTCTGGAAGGCCAGCATGGCGATCGTGAGCCGCGAGGGGAGGCCGCTGCACCGCAAGGACGTCACGAGCGAGGGCCCTGTCATCCTCGACCCGACGGCCCAAATTGAACCCGGCGTGACGATCCGCGGTCCCTGTTACGTCGGGCCCGCCGTGGTCCTTGGCAAGGGGAGCGTGGTGGACAACGCTTGCCTCTACGAGGCTGCGAGGCTCGACCCGGACGCTCGGGTGGAGAAGAGCATCATTCTGGAAGGAAGCACCGTTGGGTCGGCCGCGGAAATCGTGGACAGCGTGGTCTCGCGCAATTGCGTGATTGGGGACGGCGCGCGAATCGTCTCGAGCATCATCGGAGAGGGCATGACGGTCCGCGCCGGCTCGAAGCTCGAGAACGCGACGGTTTCCCTTCCGCCGCGGTGATCCGGCGAATTCGATATCGGAACGCGGTTCTCGGCGTCACCGCCCGGGACGCCGATCGACCAACACCGATCCCCGTTTCACGACCGTCTCGACGGCGTTACCGCCGAACCGATATCCGAGGTGCCGCCACGAAGGGATGTCGAGGACCACGAGGTCCGCCTGCCTCCCGGGTTCGAGGATGCCGACCTGATCGCCTCGGCCGATGGCGTGGGCCGCGTTGACGGTCGCCGCGGTGATCGCTTCCGCCGGCGTCAACCCGTTATGATGACACGCCAGCGCGATCGCGAGCGGCATGGAGTCGCACCAGCAATTCGGGTTGAAGTCCGTGCCGATTGCGACGGCCACTCCGGCGGCCAGGAGCCGTCGTCCATCCGCGAAGGGCAACCGAGACGCGAGCGACGTCGCGGGAAGCAGGATCGCGATCGTACGAGAGCGGGCCAGGGCCTCGATTCCTTCAGGCGAGGTGTGAATCAGATGGTCGGCCGATGCGGCTTCCAGTTCCGCGGCCAACAGCGCACCTCCCGCGTCGGAGAGTTCGTCCGCATGGACCTTTGCGCGGAACCCGAGATCCGCTCCTCGGCTCAGGATCTCTCGGGCCTGCTCGGCGGAGAAGTATCCCCGGTCGACGAATGCGTCGCAAGATTCCGCAAGCCGATTCGCGGCAACCGCCGGCAACATCTCCTCCCGGACGAGATTGACGTAGGCCTCGGGCCGGGCCTGGAATTCCGGAGGGACCGCGTGGGCCCCGAAGAACGTCGGGACCACATCGACTTCGGCCGCCTGTCCCGCAGCCGCGATGGCCCGTAGGATCTTGAGTTCGTCGTGCGTCCGAAGTCCGTATCCGCTCTTGGCCTCCACGGTCGTCGTGCCGGACGCCGCCATCGATCGGAGCCGCTTCGCCGCGTCCCGGGCAAGGTCTCGTTCGGAGGCCTCGCGCGTCGCGCGAACCGTATGGAGAATCCCGCCCCCTCGGGCCGCGATCTCCGAGTAGCTGAGGCCCTGCGACTTCCACTCCACCTCGTGCTCGCGCGAACCCGCGAACACGGGATGGGTGTGGGGATCGACGAATCCCGGGGCGACGACCTTTCCCGCCGCCTCGATCCGAAGATCCGCGCGCGGATGCCGAGCGATCACCTCGTCCGTCGTCCCGATGTCGACGATTCGCGCGCCTTCCGAGTACACGGCGCCATCCTCGATGATCCCCAAGTCCTGCGCCGCCTCACGGGTGCGCGGTCCCTCCCCGCCACGAAGGGTGAGCAGTTCCGCCGCGTTCAGGACCAGGAGAGACGCCGGCGACGGAGGCCGTTCCCCGAGGGTGGGACGGACCTTGTGGGCGCGCCCTTTCATCCGAGGCTCGCCACCCCGCGGGAATCCGCCTGGACGACGAACGCCTTCCCGCCCGCGGCGCGGATCGCTTCCGCGGTCTTGGAGGGACGATCGGTCAGTGCGAACATGCTCCCGCCGCCCCCGGCCCCGGTCAGTTTGGCCCCGTAACTCGACGGACGGGCGGCGGAGACGAGCCGGTCAAGGGCCGGGTGGCCGACCCCGAGTTCCGTCAGGAGGGCATGGTTCCGATCCATCAGGTGCCCCACGGAGACCAGATCCTTTTGCTGGAGAGCCTTCACCCCGTCGAGGGTGATCTCGCCGATCTCCCGGATCGCCGCGGCCGCCCCCGGATCGTGATCGACGCGCTCCCTCACCTTGGCGACGAGGGGACCGGTCGCGGCGCTGATGCCCGTGTTCCCGATCACAAAATCGAGCGGAGGGAGGGCGGCTCGATGGAGGAACCACCGGCGGCTGTCGCGCTCGATCGACCAGAGGAGATTCTCCCGCTTGTCGCGGAGGACGAGGAGGCCCCCACCGGCCGCCGCGGTGCTCGTGTCGATCGGGCTCGCGCGTCCTTGGACCTCATGCTCCACGTCGAACGCCTCGCGGGCGATCGTTGGCGGATCGATTCGGCCGGCGAGCGAATGCAACGAGCCGAGGGTGGCGACGGTCACCGCGGCGGAGGACCCCAGGCCCGCGCCGCTGGGCACCATCGATCGGATCTCGATCCACAGAGGCCCTGGGACCTTGCTCTTCTCGACCGCCTTCTTCACGTACCGGAATCGCGGCTCGTCGAGCGAGGCGCCATCCGCGAGCCATTCTCGGTGGGGCCGGACGAAGACCTCGGCTCGGAGGTTGATCGCGGTGCTCAAGGCGGGCTCGCCGAAGACGACCGCGTGCTCCCCGAAGAGGATCAACTTCCCCGGAGCGGAGGCGGCCATCATCGGCGATTCTTCGCCCTGCGACTTAATCCTGCCGCCCTAGCTGACTTCCGGACTCCGGGGGAACCGGGACGGCAGGCGACTGTACAATGAAGCGTCGCCGGTCTGCGGCTGGATCTTCTTCATCGCCGCGTCGAAGTGCCGTTTCTCGACCGACACTTTCTTGAAGGCCGATTCGTCCAGCTTCGGGAACTTCAGGGCGTACTCGCGGATCGCGAGCATCGACGCTTCGTTGCAGACCGCCGCGAGCTCCGCCCCGGTGTACTTGTCCGTCCGCTTCGCGAGGTCATTCAGGTCGACCTCTTTCCCCAAAGGCTTCTTCCTCGTGTGGATCTCCAGGATGGCCTTCCGAGTTGGCAGGTCCGGCGGGGAGATGTAGATGTGCCGGTCGAACCGGCCCGGCCGCAGCAGGGCGGTGTCGACGAGGTCCATCCGGTTCGTCGCCGCGATGACGGTCACGTTGTGCAGCTCCTCGAGGCCATCCATCTCCGTGAGGATCTGCGAGATGACCCGCTCCGTGACCTGCGAGTCGGAGCTTCCGCCGCGGACCGGAGTGATCGCGTCGATCTCGTCGAAGAAGATGATGCAAGGGGCCGCCGTCTTGGCCTTGCGGAACGTCTCGCGGACCGTGCGCTCCGATTCCCCGACCCACTTGCTCAGGAATTCCGGCCCGCGCACGGAGATGAAGTTCGCCTCCGCCTCCGTGGCGACGGCCTTCGCGAGGAGGGTCTTGCCGGTGCCCGGCGGCCCGTACAGCATGATGCCGCGGGGCGGCCGCGCGTCGAAGTGGGCGAACAGCTTGTTCATCTTGAGAGGCCATTCGATCGACTCCCGCAACTCTTGCTTCGCCTCGTCGAGGCCGCCGATGTCGTCCCATCGGACGTTCGGCTTCTCGATGAGCACCTCGCGCATCGTCGACGGCTCGAGCTCCCGATAGGCCTGGAGGAAGTCGTCGCGGGTGACCTCGAGTCGATTGAGCACGTCGGGCGGGACGTAGTCGACCTGGATGTCGATCTCGGGGAGGATCCGCCGGAGCGATCGCATCGCGGCCTCCTTGCAGAGGGCGGACATGTCCGCGCCGACGTACCCGTGGGTGAAGCCTGCGAGTTCGGGCAGGTCGACGTCCTTCGCGAGGGGCATGCCCCTCGTGTGGATCTGGAGGATCTCCAGCCGCCCGTCGCGGTCGGGGACCCCGATCTCGATCTCGCGGTCGAAGCGCCCCGGCCGGCGCAAGGCCGGGTCGAGGGCGTTCGGTCGGTTCGTCGCGCCGATGACCACGACCTTCCCGCGGGCCTGCAGTCCGTCCATCAGCGCGAGGAGCTGCGCGACCACCCGTCGCTCGACCTCGCCGGTGACCTCGTCCCGCTTTGGAGCGATGCTGTCCAGTTCGTCGATGAAGATGATGCTCGGGGCGTTTTCCTCGGCCTGCTTGAAGATGTCTCGGAGGTTCTCCTCGCTCTGTCCGTAGAATTTGGACATGATCTCGGGGCCCGAGATGGAATGGAAGTTCGCGTTCGTCTCGGAGGCGACGGCCTTCGCGAGCAGGGTCTTCCCGGTCCCCGGAGGACCGTGGAGGAGGACGCCCTTCGGCGCCTCGACGCCGAGCCGCTCGAACAGCTCCGGATGGCGCAGCGGGAGTTCGATCATCTCGCGGACCTTCCGGACCTCGGAGCCGAGCCCGCCGATGTCCTCGTAGTCGACCTTCGGGACCTTCGCCCCTTCCTCTTTCGTCGGCTTCTCCGCGATCTTGATTTCCGTGCCCGCTTCGACCAGGACGGCGTCGGCCCCGGGCGAGAAGGACGTGACGACGAACTCGAATTTGCGGCCCATGACGCTCACGCTGAGGACATCCCCGCGCGTGATGACGCGTCCCTGGAGGACCTGGACCATGTACTCCTCCCCGCCCATGATCCGGATCGGCTCCGTCGGCGCGAGGGACACCTTCTCGGCCGGTCGCGCCAGGGCCTTCTTCAGGCCGACCTTGTCGTCGATCCCCACCCCGGCGTTGCGGCGTTGCATCCCGTCCATGCGGATCACGCCGCGGTTCGCATCCTCGGGATATCCGCGACGGACGCCGGCGGCGGTGGCCTTCGCGCCCAGGATTAGGACGACGTCGCCTTCCTTCAGATCCAGGATCTTCATGACTTCGGGATCCAGGCGCACGATCCCGCGGCCCGCGTCGGCGGGCTTCGCTTCCGCGACGCGTAGGAACTTCTCCCGGCCTGTGGCCATCGGTCTCAGGCTCCTGCCCCTACCGTCCGAACGGAGGAGGCGGCGCATCGCAACGAAACGGGGTTACTTGAACTCATGTCGAAACCTGCCGGAATAGGAAAGAAAGGGAAGAGGTGCCCGTTCAATCGACGGGCACTTTGACGGGCTTCTTCTCGGGGGTCGGCTCCTTCTTCGGGATGCGGACCTCGAGGATTCCGTCCTTCAGCGTCGCGGAGGCAAGGTCGGCCTTGACCTCCTCCGGGAAGCTCAGGACCCGCTGGAAGGCCTGGTACGTCCGCTCGGAGTAGAAGTAGTCCTTCTCGTTCTCCTCACGGGACCGCTTCGACTCCGCCCGGATTTCGATGCCGTCAGAGGTGACGGTCAGGTCGACGTCCTCCTTCGCCACGCCAGGCAGTTCGGCCCGCACGGCGAATTCGGATCCCTTGTCGATCAGGTCGACAAGGGGCTCGCGGACCGGCGCCTCGGGCCCGGTCACTCGGGCGAGGGGGCCGCCCCAGAACCGGTCCTCGAAGTTCCGCCGGAAGCTGTCGAACCATCGGTCGACTTCATCGAACCAAGCGAAAGGCGAGGTCGCCTTCGCCAGGCTCGTCTCCTTTGCAGCTGCATTCGTCTTGGTCTTGCGCTCCATGATGATCCACCTCCAAGGTTGACTTGGCGGCCTATTTATGTGTATGCAGTTCTATATAAATAATTCGATTCGAGCCTATCATCGCAGAAACCGGCTGTGGCATCCTGTGCGGGACTCGGTGGCGGGCCGCGCTAAGTCTCCCGCTTCACCGTGATCGGGATGGCCTCGCTATTGAACTCGATCCAGGCGATCTCGATCGGGTCGACCACCCCCGTCGGGACGTCGATCAGGATCGGAGAACCCATGCTGATTTGTAGCGCCCGAGCTCCGATGATCCGGGCTTTCTCGAATCGGGTGTAGCGCATCGCGGGGCCTCGCGCCAGGCCGCGGGCGAAGGAGCGTTCAGGAGGCGGGGACGGCCGTGGGGGGCCCGAATCGGGTGCCCGTACTTCAACCTTGCTTCGCGCCGCAGGCCTTCCGGCATCGCCAGACCGTCGCTCGAAGCCCCAGGTCGTCCGCCCGAACCCCGGTCGTCGAATTGTCACGTTCTGCCCAACAATAATCGCACGTGAGAATTCCGGGGGACAGCTTATGAACTCCCCGACTCCACGATGCATAGACTTCGGTTGCGTCGAACGCGCTCCGAAGGTAGGTTCTTCCCATGGACCAGCAGACCTTCCAGCAGGCAATCGGGCTCCTCTCGGGGGAGCACAGCCTCACAATCCTGCGGTCCCTTCGGGACGGGAATTGGCATCTCTCGAGCGAGGTCGCACGGACGCTCGACATCCACACCACGACCGCTTCCAAGTTCCTGCAGCGCGTCGCGGACCTCGGGCTCGTGGAGCGGCAGGCACACGATTCTCGGACGTTCGAGTATCGCCTCCGGTCCTCGCATCTCCGGTTCGACGTCGACCTTTCCGACGACGCCGGTCCGCTCCGCGAAGTGGTCGACTTCTACGTGGTGTACTTCCAATCCCTCTTCGAGAAAATCCGGTCCTTCGGCGCGCCCGCGATCCAGACGGAGATGGAGCACCGGCTGACCACGGACCATCAAGAACTCCGGAGGGCCGTGTTCGACCAGATGATCGTCGGCGCGCAAGGAGGCATTGACTACCTTCGCGAATTGGTCGCCGAAGTCCATCGGGACCTGTGGTCCGTGTGTGCCCAGGGCCTCGGCGAAGTCCCGGCGAAGGGCGTGTTCCAGGCCGCCCTTCGCGACGCGATGAGCGTGTATCCTGACCTGGCCTACCGCTGCGGCCTGACTCGGCCTTTGGAATCGTGATTCGCATGGCGCGGCTGGCAACGGGCATTTCGGGATTTGACGCCATGGTCCAGGGTGGCCTGCCCGCGGGCTCCAGCGTCGTGCTGCAGGGCCCGCCGGGCCAGGAGAAATTGCGCTTCGCCCTCACGTTCCTCGCGGAGGGCCTGAAGTCCGGAGCGAGCGGGCTCATCCTGATCTCGTCGCAATCGCCCGATGCGGCCCTCTCGGATCTCCGCGGCCTCGGCGTCGACATCGACGCGGTCACTCGCGAGAACCGACTGCGTATCGTGGACTGGTATTCCTGGAGCGAGGAGACGGTCACGGACGTGGAGGAGCGCGGCATCGTCGTCCGTTCCTCGATCGATCTGACGAATCTCGGCGTCGCGCTGAGCCGTGCGATCGCGGCCCTCTCCGGTGAAACGGGCTGTCGCTCGGTGATCGAGCTGCTGTCTCCGGCGATGAATGCGTACGAGCTCACGCAGGTCTACGCCTTCGCGCAGAGCGCGAAGAAGAAGTTCGACCGGCACGGATTCACGAGCCTCGTGCTCCTGGAAAAGGACATGCACTCCGGGCCCGAGGTGACCACGCTCCTCCAACCGTTCGACGGCGTCATCGAGATCGAGCGGACGCGCAGCGGGGACCGGATCCTCCGGAAGATTGGCGTCCTCCATCTGAAGGACACGACCCCGGATCCCACGTTCCGGATCCTCGAGATGACGGAGACCGGGATGCAAGTCGTGCGGGAGTCCCCCAAAGGCGGTGCGCCCCCGGTGGTCGCCTCGGAAGGGAGCGTCCTCGAGTCCCAGGAGGAGAGGGCCCGGAGGCTCTCCCTCATCATGCAGATCGCCCGCGAGCGCCTGAAGCTGGACCCCAAGGACGCGGACGCCCTGTTCGCGATGGCGGCCGCCCAGGCCACCCTCGACGATACGCGCGGGGCCTTGCAGTCCCTCGATCGGCTTTCGGAGCTCGATTCTGCGTACCCAGGCCTTTGGGTCCTCAAGACGAAACTCCACGCGCGCCTCGGCGAGGCGGACCGAGCCCGGCAGAGCCGGCTGCGCGCGCAGCAAGCGGAGCAGGTGGAGGCGAGTCCCGCGGCGACCACGGTCCCGTGTCCCATGTGTGACGCCCCCGTCGCGGTCGATGCGACGGCGTGCCGCAATTGCGGCGTGAAGTTCGCCGCCCCGGAGACCCTCGAGGACGAACTCGAGGATCTCGGCCGTGCCGCAATTCAGGAGATGGTGGAGGAGGAGTTCGGCGAAGGCAAGTCGGTCCTGGCGGGAGGCGAGTCCGAGAAGAAAACGGATCGCGAGCCGCTGCCGAAACCGGCGCCCAAGCCCGAACCGAAACCGATCCCGAAGAAGGGCCTCACGAACGGGCTCGTCTTCTCCCGCAGCCCGCGCTCGCGGGCCGGCATGACCAATGGCCTGAAGGGCCGGACGAACGGACTCCGCGGGCGGACGAACGGACTGACCAATGGGATGGGTCGGACGAACGGGCTGACGAACGGCATGGGCCGGACCAACGGGTTGACGAACGGCCTCGGTCGTACGAATGGCCTCACGAACGGCCTCGGGCGGACCAACGGTCTCACGAACGGATTGGGTCGCACGAACGGACTCACGGACGGCATGGGTCGGACCAACGGGCTCACCAACGGCCTCGCGGGAATCCGAAGAATAGGCCTCCGGTCCTCGGGCTTCCGAGGCATGGTGCGGACGGCCGGATGGAAGCTGTACGTGATCCCGCTCGTCGTGGTCGGCCTCCTCCTCATGCCTTTGTTCTTCGTACCGCCGTACCAAGGAGCCGTTCATCCGATTCAGATTGACGGACAGTTCAACGATTGGTCGAGCGTCGCAACGGAGCCGATGGCCGCGGGCGGCCTGTCCAACCCGAACGTCGACGTCATCCGTTTCGGGATCGAGCCGAACCTCGGTCCGGTCGCCTTCTACGTCGAACTCGCGGGGGCCGCCTTGGCGGGCGGAGGTCCCGCGCCGGGGACTATGGACTCCGTACGGATTTTCGTAGACATCGACGGATCCGCATCGACGGGATACCACATCGACGGGCTCGGCGCGGATCGGATGATCGAGATATCCGGCTACAACGGGGCCGTCTTGTCGAGCACCCTTTGGGAATTCGACTCAAATCGGAACCCGCGGGACTGGAACGGTTGGATTAAGGGGACCGCGACGCCGGCCGCCGTGGGCGGATCACGGATCGAGGCCGAAGCCGAGTGGCTCGCCACGGTTCCGACCTCCGCGCCCATTGTCGCGACCGTGCACACGGTTTCGTGGGACAAGCAGGTCGACAGCGGCGACTTCCCTGTGAGCCCAGGCTTTGGGACCCTATCGATCGTGTCCGATCCTCGGGTCCCCGACGTCATCGCCGGCAACGACGTGTCGCTCCTCCGGCTCACCCTGACGGCGCATGGCCAAGCGATCGCCCTCAACGCGCTCCAGATTGAAATTGCGGGCACCGCCCCCGCGACCGTCGCGACCTCCCTCCGGCTGACCGACGGGACCAGCCTGCTAGCCCAAGCCGCTCCGACCTCTCCGACCGTCCGATTCTCCTTCGCCCCGATCCAGATTGCAGTGGGCGCTCCGACCACCTTGTTCGTGGTCGGCGATTTTGCTTCGACGACGGGTGACACGTTCGGCGTTCGGCTTCCGGCCACTCATCCGTTCGGTGTCGACGGGGGCGTAGTTGCCCTACATGAAAACCCGGGCCCCCGCGCCCTGGGCTACCTCGGCACGATCCCCGCGACGCCTCGGGTCGATGGCGCCTTCGACGAGTGGAAAGCGCTCTCGGCGGACCCGACGAACGATGTCGCGACGCGGGGTAATCCGAACATCGATCTCACGCACTACGGCGGATTGCGAAACGGGACTGCGACCTTCCTATATGCCGACGTCTCGGGTCGAATCCTTGCGGGCACGCCGACGCCGGAGAACCCCCGGGAGGCGCCTCCCCAAAATTCGACGCCCCTCGCGGACACGGATCGGGACGGCGTGCCCGACAGCTCGGACCCGATGCCGTACGACTTCAACAACGACGGGATCCCGGACGCGCAGACCAACTGCGACGTCGATGGCGATGGCATCATCGATTACGGTTGCCCCGGCGGCACGGACTACTGGCTCAACACGACGATACCATCTACGTTCCCAGCTCCCTACGCCGGACGATCGGTGAGCGTGTACATCGGCCCGGACAACCGACCTCCCGTCCTCGGAGACGACGCGATCCGGATGTTCCTCGACATTGACAACAGTACCTTCAGCGGATATTCCATCGGCGGCATCGGTGCGGATTGGCTCGTCGAGCTTCGCGGGAAGGACGGCACGGTTACACAGTCCGCCCTGCTCGCCTTCTCGGGTTCCTTTCCCGGTCAGTGGGCCTGGACGCCCGTGGCACCCGTGACGGTCGCTCTTGGCTACCACGCCGTGGAGCTCTCCGTCCTGTTGAATGCCTCGAAGTTATACGTCGAATCGGGCGACTTCTGGGGATCCGTTGATTCGACGACCGTGGTACGCGCATTCGCCCCGTTGACATCGTCGTTCAAGGTCTCTTCCGCGAGCGCTCCACTCGCCGTACCATGGCAGCAATCGGGCCCGCAGCCCACCTCGGTGTTGCTCGATCCAAACTCCAATTCCGGAACGACGGTCTACAATCAGCAGCGCAAAGTCGTCCGCGCGGGGATCGGGGCCGGTGCGACTCCGTGCGATGCTGCGAACTCGGCGGGCTGTTGGTACACCGTCTTCTACGACCAGTTCGTAGAGACGACGGCGACGTCGGCACCATCGACGGAGACAATTACGACGGGAAGCCGTTCCTCAGGGACCTTCCCGACGGATATCCTATCCTCGAACAATGTGTACGTCGATTACACCGAGGTCAATCCACCAATCGCCTTCGTTAATGACGGCGCGTCCGCGACTCCAGATTTCTGGAGTACCGCCAACACGAACTCCTTTGCCACGGGGTCATGGACGCCGCCGACCTCGGGGTTGCTTGTGCTCTTCGTGGGGGATGAAGTCGGCTCCGGCACGCCCAACCAACCCACGGTGAGCGGCAACAGCGTCGCCTGGACCGCGATTAAGACGATCAACGTTGGCGTCAACAGGCTTACCCTATTCGCCGCAAACTCGGCGGGCTCGGCCGCGGGGGCTACGACCGTCGATTTTGCGGGGCAGAGTCAGAGCGGATGCGAGGCGACTTTCTTCCATGTGACAAACGTTGATCTATCGGGGGGCGTCGCCGCCGCCTTCGTTCAGTCCCCGACAGGTTCGGGCACCGCGGGGTCCGGTTCCATCACCCTCGCGTCGCCGGGAAACTCGGCGAACCGACCGGTATCCGGATGGTTCCACGCGGCGCAGGAGGTTACGACCCCCCGCGCAAACTGGGCGGAGGCCGACGATGGCAGCCACAACAACCCCGGCACGGGTGTGGAGTCTCAGTGGCGCTCGGACGCATTCGAGACGACGGCCTCCGCATCGTGGTCCACGAGTTCCGCTTGGCTCGGGATCGCGGCCGAATTGAAGCAACTCACGAACTACCAGATGGAGGTGCGATACGATTGGTCCGGTGTTGCCTCCGGCAGTCCCTCTTACGCACTGAAGGTCGAGGCCTACCACACCGTCGGGGAGGATTTCCTCGTGCAGGTCCTCACCCCCCCTTCCACCTGGACGACGCGGATCACGATTACGAAGACCGCGGATGACAACGCGGCGCAGGCATACACCATGACGACCGCGGAGTTCAACTCGGGCGCTCCCGCCGTTCGATTCATCGGGGCGACGGAAATCGGCGACGTCACTCAGTCCGACTTGTATCTGGACTACGTCACCCTCTCTTCGAATAGCGTTTGGGACCGCGTCGTCCTGATGCGAAGCCGCGACACGAGCGGATCCACTTGGAGCGGACAGATTGTCCTCGCGTCCGGGCGATCTGGGGACAGTCCTCTTGTCCTAGCGCGCGATTCGGCGGAACCATCGATCGCAATCGACTCGGCGGGGTTCCTCCACTTGGTGTGGGTGTCCTCGTCCGCATCTGGTGACCAGAGCACGCTCAATCTCGTTCGATACACGAAGACCACGGTCGCCTATCCGACTGAAACCCAGCTGGCGAACGCCGCGAACTGGCAGGCCGTGACGAATGTGGATGACACCAATCCCGGATTCATGCCGACCGTTTCCACGGATTCTAGCAACAACCCGCACATTGCTTGGAGTGAATCAAAGAGCTTCGGCGAAGAAGCCTGGATTTCATATCGATCGAACACCGGAACGAACACGGTCAACAGCCCGAAGAGTCGGACATGGGACGGCACCTCGTGGAGTGCGCCGGAAACCGAGGAATCGACGGCCGGCAGTCCCCTTCGTAACGTGCGGATGGCGTACTCTCCGATCGCTAGCGACCAACGGATCGTTGTGACGGTGAGCGATGACGGCTGGCTCGATGCGTACGTGTGCACTCCGGCGTGCACCGTGACGAACAACCTGGGGCAAGTTTGGTCGAGCGCTCCATCAGTCGCCGACTATCGCTTCGATATAGCCTATGAGGAACTCAGCGGGAGGCTGCTGCTCG
>VBLT01000130.1 GCA_005878615.1 Methanobacteriota archaeon | reverse complement strand
TCTCGATCGCGGTGACCGTCTTCTGGTCGTTCTTCCTGAACTCCCTCGGCGTCAACGAGGCGACCAATCTCGGCTACGTTGTCACGCCGAACATCGCGGGCGGACTGATCGGCCTCTCGCTCGCCTTCTTCGCGTTCGGCTGGTGGCGCGGCGCGTACCCGTGGATGGCGAAGGTGCATCCGTCCCTCGCGCGGGTCCCGAAACCTGGGCCCGGCGAACTCCTGACGGAGGAGGAGCGGGACCATCGCGTCCGGCTGCAGCTCCAAGAGCTGGCGGAGAAGCGGGAGAGCCTGCGCCGGGCGATCAAGGACGCGGAACGTCGAATGCGGATGCAGTCGGCCGGTGCCCGTTCTCATTACGAAGAGGTCCGAGACCGCTCCCGGGTGGAACTCAAGGCGATCGAGGCGAAGCTGAAGCAGCTCGAAGAGGAACGGGCGGCGGAGCTGTACTGACGGGGCGAGCGCATGGACCACAAGCTCGTGATCGCGGTGCGCTCGGACCTCGAGCTGTCGCGGGGCAAGCTCGCGGTGCAGGTCGCTCACGCGGCGGTCATGGCGGCGTTCGAGGCGCGGACGCACCACCGGAAGTGGTTCGCCGACTGGTGGGCGGAAGGACAGAAGAAGGTCGTCGTGAAGGGTGGGACGGTCGGCGACCTCCAGGCGCTTCGCAACCGCGCGCGCTCGGTCGGCCTGACCGCGGCCCTCGTCGAGGACGCGGGCCTCACGGAGCTCCCGCCGGGGACCGTGACCTGTGTGGGCATCGGCCCGGGACCGAACGCCCTCGTCGATCAGGTGACGGGCGGCCTCAAGTTGATGTGACGGATGAAGGCCAAGTCCCGGTTCCTCGGGATCGACGATGCCCCCTTCCATTTCTCCGACGAATCGGTCCCGGTCGTGGGGGTCGTCGTCCAGGCGCCGGCGTACATCGAGGGCGTCCTCACGACGATGGCGCAGGTGGACGGCCATGATGCCACAGACCGGATCGCGGCGATGGTGGCGGGCTCCCGGTACCGGGCGGGCCTCGCGATGATCCTGATCGACGGGACCGCGGTCGGCGGGTTCAACGTGATCGACGTGGACTCGTTGCATGAGCGAGTGGACCGTCCGGTCGTGACGGTGACCCGCCGGAAGCCGGACTTGGCGGCGATCGAAACGGCCCTTCGACGCCGCTTCGACGACTGGGAGGACCGGTTGCGTCTCATGCGCCGCCATCGGGTCGAGTCGATCCGCCTCGGCCAGGGTTCCCTCTGGATTTCCTACGTGGGCACGGATCGGGAGGCCGTGGGCGAAGCCCTCCGCCTCACGACCGTCCGGGGGGTCCTCCCGGAACCGCTCCGGATCGCCCATCTGATCGCCGCGGGGATCGTGCGAGGCGAGTCCCGCGGCCGGGCGTGAGGTCCACCTCCTCGGCGGGCCGGATGCCGAGTCGATGTCAACGGCCGTCGTGACGTCGGAGGAAATGGCCCACGACGCGCATGTACCGCTCCCGTTCCTCCAACATCGGGAGGTGCGAGCTCTTGGCGAAAATCGCGATCTTCGAGCCGCGAATCCCTCGATGGATACTTTGGGCGATGCGCGGCGTGATCTCGTCGTACTTCCCGCCGGTGATGAGCGTGGGCACGTTGATCGCCGGCAGCTGATCCGTGATGTCCCAGTACCGAAGGGAACCTTGGACCGCGAACTCGCTGGGCCCCCACATCGTCCGGTAGACGGGCTGGCTGAGTTCCCCCATCGCCCGCGTCAGCTCGCGGGGCCACGTCGGGAGGCGGCAGATGTGGCGGCGGTAGAAGGCCATCGCGGCTCGAGCGTACGCCGGATCGTCGAAGGCCTCCTCGCGTTCGAGTCGTTCGATCGTCCGCTGGACCCGGATCGGCAAGGTCCGCACGAGACGGCGGAGCTCCTCGTTCGCGACCGGGACGCTCGGAAGCCCGCTCGCGACGACGAGGCTCCGTAGATGACGTTGATACTTGATCGTGAAGGCGAGCGCGAGCATCCCGCCGTAGCTGTTCCCCAGCAGGTGGATCCTCCCGAGTCCCAAGGCCTTCCGGACGCCCTCGACTTCCTCGACGGCTCGCTCGATCGTGAAGAGCGAGGTCCCTCGAGGCCTTTCGCTCTTGCCGACCCCGAGCTGATCGTAGAAGACGATCCGATAGCCGAAGGAGGCGAGGTCCGCGAGGCACGTGAGGTATCCGTGCGGCACCCCCGGGCCCCCGTGGAGGCAGAGGACCGTGCCGCGATCCGGCGAGCCGAACGATTCCCAGGACAAACGGTAGCCGAGGACGGGGACCTTCCCCTTCGCCTTCGGCACCGGGTCTCCCATGGCCTCGGAGATGCGCATCCCTTCGTTGGAACTATACTTTTCCACGCGAACAAGGACGACTCACTTGATCGCGAATCGAAGGAGGGCGGCGATGCCACCGAGCGCCTCGAGCTTCTTGCCGGCCTCGTGGTGACGACTCACGAGGACGACGGTCCCACGGGCCGACTCGGCCGTGCGCATGAGCTCCTCGATCCCGGGGTTGCGCACGACGGCATCGCTCACGAGGAGGGTCTCGATCGCGCCGGCATCGGCCGCCTCCTGCACCTCCGCCGGACCGTAGGCCACCGGGCGGTCTGTGGCGATCGCCTCGAGGAGTTTTTCGACGAGCTGCGTCTCGTATCCGACGCGGCTTTCGCCGAACACCTTGGCGCCGACGCCCGCCCGGAGGGCCTCCTGGATCCCTTGCATCCCCGCATGCGCGGTGCCGTGGACGTGGACCTTCGCCGCCAAGGGAGGATCGCGGGCTTTCAGGTACTCGACGAAGGCCTCCCGCGTGAAGCCGGGCCCGACGAGGACCAGCGCCTCCCCGACCTCCGTGGCCCGCACTTGGGCGAGGATGTCGTCGAAGAAGGCGGTCCGCGCGTCTCCGGACGGGAACATCTTGCCGTGCCCGGGCGCCCGGATCGTGGACAGTTCCCGGACTCCGTATTGCCGGAGCTGGGCGATCAGCGCCTCCTCGTCGTCGAGGGCCAGGAACGCGACGAGGGGCTTCTGCGCCGCCGCGACCGCCTCGTCGATCCGCCGGAGCTCGTGGGTTCTCCACGTCTTGATGATCGAGAGGACGTCCTCGACGCCGACGTTCAGGGTGTGATGCCGGCCGAGGTCCTGGGGACCTTCGACGATGACCCCGGAGATCCGGAGTCGGTCCGAGAACGCCTGGAACTCGACGTCCTCGACGCGGATCGTGAGGGTGACGCGCACTTTCTCGCCGCGTTCCGGGCGGAGCTTGTCCGTCTTCACGTCCTCCCGCCGGTAGGTCGAGGCACGGACGAGATCGCCCGGCTGCAGGAGATTGTGGAGATGCCACAGGTCGTCAGGGTTCTCCACCCGGACCTTGATCTCTCCCGTCTTCGGGTCGCGGTGGAGGACGCGCATCGAGTGCGGGCCATGGAGGGAGACCGTATTTCTGCATATCGCGGTCGGCCTCGCAGGGTTAACATGTTAAGCATTCGGGCGGGCCTTTCCCTCGCTCGGTCGGACGGACGATGACCTCTCGAGGGGTACTTTCGGCCATCCTGTGGAAAAGATATTATATGGCTGTCACTATATAAATTCCTATGACGATCGATGACTACGAGGGGGAACGTGTCCTCATCTCGTATGATGTCGCCGGCTCCGAGCGGTCCGTCGCCGCGCGCGTTTGCCAAATCGTGTTTGGTCGATCGAAGGACCGAACCCCAGGACCGGACGAGCGGAGGGCCGAGGGCTTCATCTGGCGGCGCGGTGTGGTGTGGATTGGCCAGTCGGTCCTGGTCATGCCGCCGGCGGATGCGGCGGATCTCACGGAACGATTGCGAAAACTCGGGGTTCGGGTTGCGAGAGCTCCCGTTTCGATCGACAGATCATCCCTCGAAGCGTTTCGGAGGGTACCCCAAGGCAGTGCTTAACATGTTAAGCACTGTGGAGGGCGAGGAATACCATCGTGTGGGGATGCTTAACTTGTTAACAGGGTCGACGACGGGACCTACGTAATCACGCCGTACCCGATGAGCCGCCACTTTCCGCCGATGCGGCGGGACACGGCGACCCGCTGGCCTAGCTCGGCGACCACGGGGATCTTGAGGGCCATGTCCGCGCGGTTCTCCCGGGCCGACGTCACGACGCCGACCGTTGTGGCGGTCCCGACGGAGACCATGAGCGGCTCCGAGGTCTTGATCCCCTCGACCTTCAGCTCCTCCGGCACCCCGACGACCCGCTCGAGGAGGTTCACCTCGACGGACATCTTCATGACGACCTCGGGGAGCGACCCGGGAGGCCCGACGACGCGGCCGACGAGGCCGTCCGCCTTCGTCAGCACGGGATCGAGGTTCGTGCCGATCGCGATGAGTCCCCCCGGCCGAACGTCCTTCCGCGCGGCCCCTCCGCTATGAAGGGATCGGATCGACGTCGTGAGGTTCTTCCATTCCGTCCGGTTCCCGACCGTGACCTGCCGCCCCGGAGAGATCTCGATCTCCTCCCCAACCTTCGTCCGGCCCTGGATCAGGCTGCCGCCCATGACCCCGCCGACGATCTTGTCCGGCGAAATGCCGGGCTGGTTCACGTCGAAGGACCGGGCGACGTACATCCGCGCGGGCTTCGTCTCGTCGTGGGGCTTCGTCGGGATGACTTTCTGGATCATCATCAGGAGGACGTCCAGGTTGACGTCGTGATGCGCGCTCACGGGGACGATCGGCGCGCCTTCTGCGACGGTCCCCTTGACGAACGCGAGGATCTGCTTGTAGTTCTCCTCCGCCTGCTTCGGGTCGACGATGTCGATCTTGTTCTGCACGATCACGATCTTGTCGACCCCGATGATGCCGAGGGCCATCAGATGCTCTTTCGTCTGCGGCTGCGGGCAATCTTCGTTCGCCGCGATGACCAGGAGGGCGCCGTCCATGATCGCGGCCCCGCTCAGCATCGTGGCCATGAGCGTCTCGTGTCCTGGCGAGTCGACGAAGGACACGATGCGCTGGAGCTCGCCCTTCACGTTGTGGGTCTTGCAGACCTCCGTGTTCTGGTACGCGGCGGGCTCGGCGTCCTTCGGACATTTGTAGATCGCCATGTCCGCGTAGCCGAGGCGGATCGAAATGCCCCGCTTGATCTCCTCGCTGTGGCGGTCCGTCCGCTCCCCCGTGAGCCGCTCGGTTAAGGTGGACTTCCCATGGTCCACATGTCCGACGACTCCGATGTTGACCTCCGGCTGGCCCGGAACCTTCATCGCGCCTGCTCCTGCCACGCGTCGTCGATCGACTTCGGCCCGCGCTGGACGATCTTCAGGTTCAGCTGGAGGATGTCCGGCGACACCGTGTTCCCGCGGACCGTCTTCTTCTTCCGGATCCCCGGGCGCGGAGGATGGAACCCGACGCCCCCGCTGACCAGGAGGCCCTTCCGCCGCGGCCCCGGCAGGTCGGACCGCATCGGGAAGCCGTCCTTGTCGCTCCCTCCGGTGATCTGGAGCTTGTAGCCGGGCAGGCCGACGTACAGGCCGTCGAGGTCGTCGCCGAGCTTCTTGCCGATCAGGGCGTTGGCGTAATGCCCGGTGATGTCCCGCTTGTACGATTTGCCGTCCTTCGGATCCGCGATGACCGCCTTGAATTCCGCCAGAGAGCTCCCACCGAGGGAATTCGTCCATGCGGGGCTTCGATAAAAGACTTCCGCCGCGGCCTCGTGGATGCCATCATCCGAGATCGGCGAAGAGGCCGAGGACCCGACCGCACTCCCGATAGACGTTCACGACGGCCCGACCTTCCTCCGCCGAGACGCCCCCGAACGCGGCGAGTCCCTCGGTCATCCGTTGCAGCGACCGGACGGCATCTTGCGTGTTCAGGTCGTCGTCCATGGCATCGCGGAACGCCGATTGCGTCCTCGCCAACAACGCGGCGACCGTTCCGTCGGTCCCGGCTCCCCCCGCGGCCTTGGCCGACGCGATCGCCGCGCGCATCGCCCCCCACTCCCCCTTCGCCCGCCCGAGGAGGGTTTCGTCGTACTCGACGTTCTCGCGATAGTGGCTCTTCAGCAGACAGAACCGGACGACTTCTCCTGGATAATCCCGCAAGACCTCCCGGATCGTCACGAAGTTACCGAGGCTCTTCGACATCTTCTCCCGTTCCAGCGTCAGGAACCCGTTGTGCATCCAGGTCCTCGACCAGTCGACGCCCCAGGCGCCCTGGCAGATCATCGCTTCGCTCTCGTGATGGGGGAACATCAGATCGAGGCCGCCCCCGTGGATATCGAGGGGCGCGCCGAGGTACTTGAACGCCATGGCGTTGCATTCGACATGCCACCCGGGTCGCCCGGGTCCCCAGGCGCTCGGCCAGGACGGCTCGCCTTGCTTCGATCGCTTCCAGAGGGCGAAGTCCAGCGGGTCTTCCTTCTTGCCGGCCTGGGACATGGGCTCCACGACGATGTCCTCGACTTTCCGATGGGACAGGATCCCGAAGCT
>VBLT01000129.1 GCA_005878615.1 Methanobacteriota archaeon | reverse complement strand
CCGGAGCGACGTTGGCGCAGCCGGTCGAAGTGCGCCCGAAGTACGTGGTCGGCTTCGTGAAGGATCCGAATGGCATCTGGCTCGAGCTGTACCAGGAACGAGCTTAGGCTCTCGCGCTTTGCCGTCCACTGGGGCGATGGTTCCGAATCCGGATATGCGACCTGACCTATTGAACGGATTCAGTTCGCCCGCGATTCTCCAATCGGCAACGGAAAGGCCACCTGGCCGAGACGGACGGGTAGGAAGGAGGTCGCGCCCCGAGCGAGGAACGCCGCGAGGGCGAAAATCACGAGGGGAAGCACCGTGTGGAAGGCGCGCAGCGGTGAGCCCGGGAGCAGCGCGAAGACCTCGGTCTGGACCGCCGTGACGACGGACAAGAGCGCCGTTGCGAACTTCATCCGCGGGGCGAGACGGCCCATGTAGGCAAGGATCAGCAGCCCGA
>VBLT01000128.1 GCA_005878615.1 Methanobacteriota archaeon | reverse complement strand
GCTGACCGGAAAACAACCAGAGGCCAATGAGCGAGACTTGTATCAATAGGGCCACGACAACGCCCCACGCGATGACCGCGTAGGCGATCCGCGACATGCGTATTCGGTCCATGTTCTTCCCCGGATTGTAGCAGAGGGGGCCTGTTCTTAAGGGACCCGTAGGTACGATGCATATCGAGGATTGGGGCGCTCTCGAGGGGGAGCGCGTTAAGTACCGACCAGCGGATGCGGGCTGCGGGTATCCGGATGCCGCACTACATCAGCCTGCTGAATTGGACGGAGCAAGGGATCAAGAACGTAAAGGAATCGCCGAAGCGGGCGGACGCCGCGACGGCGGTGGCAAGCAAGCTCGGAGCGAAGATGCAGATCTTCTACACGATGGGCGAATACGACCTCGTCAGTGTAACGGAGGCGCCGAACGACGACGTCGCGATGCAGGTGCTCCTCGAGCTGGCCAAGCTCGGCAATGTCCGGAGCAAGACGATGAAGGCTTGGACCCCAGCCGAGGCGACCAAGGTCATCTCGAAGCTCCAGTGAGTCCTACAACGGGCCTCGTCGGTCGCAGCCGCTACGAGACGACCACAACTCCCCACATCATTGGGTGGATCGTGCAGTAATAGTAGTACGTCCCCGCCGTCGTGAAGGTGTGGCTCCAAGTCGCTCCCACACCAAAGGTGCCGGAATCGAACTGCCCGGTCTGATTGCTCGTCACCGTGTGGGAGGTCGTGTCCTTGTTGATCCAGGTCACCTTGCCACCGGACGCGAGCGTCAGGTGGAAGGATTGGGGCGAGTACGCGATTGCGGCGGTCGCCGCCCCGGAAACGATGTCGATGTCGGCCGCGCCGGTCGAGATCGTCCGAAGAATGACTCCGGCCCCGATCGCGCCGACCACGATTGACCCGATGACGAAACCGATGACGGCCACGGTCAGCAAGCCGCCGACCGACTGTGGGCTGGCGAGGTAGCGGTTCTGCGCCAGGCCATCCTTCCCTTGCCAGAACGCGAGGATCGAAAAGAGGATGACGAGCGAGAGCACCGGAATGCCCGTCGCGGACAGCCAGAATCCGGAGTCCGCGGGGTTTCTGTAGCTATCGATGATGAAGGAGCCGAACAGTAGAAGCAAGACGATGCTTGCGGCCGCCGAGAGCACGTAGGCCCAGCGTTTCTCACGGAGGGAGAATCCAGCGGCAATCAGGAACACGGCGATGAAGAGGAACAAGAAGGCGAGGAGGCCGCCGCCTGTGCCCGTGAGTCCGCCCGCGAGGGCAAATTGGAGACCTAGGTACAGGAGTGCGATGGACATGTAGACGAGCCCTCCCGCAATCACCCACAACGCGAATGGTTTCTGCCAAACATTCGCTGTCATGCTCTCTCTCTGGTCCATTGCCCTCGCCTCGCGGCGCGGGCATCGCCGGTCATCTCTTGTACGTTTGGGTGAGTGGACCTTACACGCGTCGTGCGCACCTCCCGCAGCCCTACAATGCAAATCGTTTTCTCCCGCGTTTCGGTAAGCAGATCCGTGCGTGCGATTCGGTTCGAGGCGGATGGATCCGTGAAATTGGTCCAATTGCCAAATCCGCAATCCGGACCCGAAGACGTGGTCGTCCAGGTCCTCGCGGCGGGCGTGTGCCACACGGACTTGCACCTGCTCGACGAGGTGAAGGCCGGCGAACGGCAGCCGCTCATCCCCGGTCACGAGATCGTCGGGCGCGTTTCGGAAATCGGCGCTGACGTGTATGCGTCCTCCGTGGGCGATCGGGTCGTCGTCCACTTCGAGCAACCGTGCGGTCAGTGCCGTCAATGCCGACGGAAGCGGACGAACCTCTGCGAAAAAGGTCACTCCCTCGGGTTCGACGCGCCGGGTGGATACGCGGAATTCGTCGTCGCGAAACAGAACACGATCCTCCCTCTCCCGCCGAACCTGGATCCGGCCGTCGCGGCTCCCCTCGGTTGCAGCGGCGCGACGGCCTACCGATCGGTCGTGGCCCTTGGCCAGGCGGACGAGGACGACCTGGTTATCGTCATCGGAGCCGGAGGCGTCGGACTCTCCGCGATCCAGATCGCGAGGGTCCAGGGGGCCCGCGTACTCGCGATCGATCCTCGGGAAGAAGCCCGGAAGGCGGCCCTCGACTCGGGGGCTCAGGCCGCGGTGCCGCCGCAGGAGGCCGAAGCGGCAGCAAGGGACTTGGCCGCGGACACCGGGGTGGATCTCGTCATTGACCTCGTCGGGACGCGCACGACCTTCAACCTCGGGCGGTCGCTCCTCGGGTTCGGAGGACGATTCGTCGCCATGGCTCCGGGCACGGAATCCGTGTCGATCACCGCGGACGACCTCGTCGACGGGGGAAAGGCCTACCTAGGCTCGTACTCCTCAACCATGGCCGATCTCGCCCGGGTGATCGCCCTCGTGGAGGCCGGGCGCCTCCAGCCCGTCGTTACGCGCAAGGGTCCGCTCGAGGATGCCGCCGAAGTGCTCGGCGATCTCCAGGCCGGAAGGATCGTCGGTCGTGCCGTCCTCTTTCCGGGACCGATGAATCCTTAGTCGGGGACCCGCGAGCCTCGCTCGCGCTCCTGGCGCCGAGATTCATCCGCCAAATTGCGGCTTCGGGCCTCAGGAAACCTTGTGGACGAGAAAGTGGAACAGGTTCCCCTCCCTCCGTTCATCGATGACCGGCTGGCCCGTTTCATCCGACCACCGCACCATCTCGATCGGAGCCGTCCCATCGTCCGTCACCAGGTGGACGACGTCGCCGACCGGGACGCGCGCGAGCAGCTCGTTCAGTTTGACGAGGACCGCCGCACACTCCGTCCCGATTTCGAACATCTCATGATCCGGGAACGCCGCGAAACAGCGGACCCGCAACGAACCGATCTGCTTCTCGAACCGACCGCGATCCGCCGGCAGGCGGAGGAGAGGGGCCCGATCGGTCTTGAAATCGGACGGTCGCAGCCGCGCGACCCAACCTTCGCCGTAGGGGGAGTCGGTCACTTTGCGAGGATCACGCAGTGCCAGTTCGTTCACGTCCAACAGGACGCCGCCGATCGGGGTCCGAATGGGGCCGAAGTGTTTGGGGCTCTCCACGAAACCGATGGCGGTGCCGGTCGGATACATGACCTTCAGAGGTTTCGAAGAGACCTTCGCGATCCGGCCTGCAACGGCGGCGTAGATGCTGGTGATGCCGATCGTGACGTCGCCGGAATCATGGCGGCACCACACTAACCCCTCGGCATCGTAGAGGAGATCGTCCGGGAACTCGCAACCTTCGATCTTCATGGGCTCCGCGCAAAATCGATTCGGATGTTGAAATCTTCCCCGTGGGGCGATTGCCAGGACCCCGGAACGGTTTGAAGATTCCGACCCCTGGCCCTGAGAACAAAACACCGAAACTATTTAGACCTCGGTGGCTCGATTCTCCCGTCGAGCGGCGACCGCCGGGAGGGCCTCGCTCGACCAGGAACCGCCCTTCCCGGTGGATCGGATGGGGACCGTAGAAAGGATCCCATGAGAAGACGCAAGGGCTCGGAGAAGGGCGCGCGGGCGATCGCAGTCTACCTTTTCTACCGATCCGGCGAGCCCCTCGTCGCCCTCGCCGCGGGGCGCAACTTGCCGATCGAGGCGGAAACGTTGGAGGGGCTGCTCTCCGTCGTCGGGAACTTCGTCGAGACGAGCATGCCGGGATCTCGCGGGTATGCGTCCACGGCGATGCGGTACGAGGAGTTCGGCATCGTGGGCATCCGCGGGGAATTCGTGATCGGGGCCGCCTTGTACGACGGACCTTCCCCCGAGCAGTTGAAGGCGGAACTGCTCCGGACGGTGCGCGACTTCGAGGAACGCCACTGGCGGAACCTCGCCAGCTGGGAGGCCGCAACGAAGCTCGCCGAGCCGGCCGGCGAGGAATTCGGCAAACTGCTCCGCGCGGCGAACCGTTCGTAGGACCCGCTCCGCTTTGGAGTCGAACGAGGTCTCGACGGCCCGAGTCGCCCGAGGCTTTTTCGGGCGAGTGACCATCCTCGTTCGAGGCATGGGCGCATGACGCGTCAGAACATCTCGTCGGGAGCGAAGTGGGAACCGATCGTCGGATACTCGCGGGCCGTCCGCGTGGGTCCGTGGGTCATGGTGTCGGGCACGACCTCCGTGGACGAAGGAGGTCGCGTCGTCTCTCCAGGCAATGCCTACGGTCAGGCCGTCTTCGCCTTGCGCAAGATTGAGGCCGCGTTAGACAAAACGGGTGCTCGCCTCTCGGACGTGGTTCGGACGCGCATCTTCCTGACGCACATCAACGACTGGCAGGCCGTGGGCCGCGCCCATGCGGAGTTCTTCGGGGACATCCGGCCGGCGTCGACGCTCGTCCAGGTCGCGGGCCTCGTCGACCCGCAGCTGCTCGTCGAGATCGAGGTCGATGCGATCGTCGCGGACACGGCCTAGAAAACGATTATATCGAACGCGGCCTTGACAATCTTGTGGCCCGCGTTCCTCCTTGGACCGGAACCGTCGCGTCGATCCACATCGCGGATCAGGCCGAGGCTCCGATGCGCTCCGTCGAACGCGTCCGCGCGGTCCCAGGGAAAGGCTTGGAAGGAGACCGGTACTTCAACGCCCGAGGCACGTACTCGGATCGGCCGGGTCCCGGACGCGAGGTCACCTTGATCGAGGCGGAAGCGGTCGAGGCCATGGAACGGGATAACGAAATCGCGATCTCGAAGGGCGCCTCGAGGCGGAATATCATCACCCGCGGGACGCCCCTGAATCATCTCGTCGGCCAAGAATTCGACGTCGGCCAGGTCCGGCTCCTCGGCATTCGCCTCTGCGAGCCTTGCTCGCACCTGGAGGGTCTGACGCAGAAAGGGGTCATCGCGGGCCTCGTGCATCGGGGCGGTCTGCGCGCGAAGGTCCTGACGGAGGGCACCATCCGCGTCGGCGATGCAATCGTGCCGCGGTCGAGTCCTCCT
The DNA here is from genome assembly GCA_005878615.1 of Methanobacteriota archaeon. GTDB lineage: Archaea > Thermoplasmatota > Thermoplasmata > RBG-16-68-12 > RBG-16-68-12 > RBG-16-68-12. The sequence goes on along the minus strand of VBLT01000128.1, from coordinate 2,695 downwards.
TCGACAGACGAGCGCACCGCGACGGCGATGACCGAGGGCCACTGAGCCATCGAATCCTTTATCCCCGATCCATCGATTGCGGCCGCGCCTCGCCTCTGCGTCTCAATCTTGGAGTGCATCGAATGGCGGCCAAGAAGCAACGGGCCCGGAAGAAACCGCCCCGCCGACCGAAGACGTTCGACATGGCGCTCATCCAGCGAGGCGCCCGCTTGCGGCGTTCCCCGTTCTTCGAGTCCACCCTTCGAGCCGGTTGCAAGTCCTACACGATCTACAACCACACGTTCTTGCCGAGCTATTACGACGATCCCGTCCGGGAGTATTGGCATCTCCTGAAGAACGTGGCGCTGTGGGACGTCGCCGTCGAGCGGAACGTCGAGATCGCCGGCCCGGACGGGTTCGAGTTCATGCAGCTGCTCACGCCGCGGGACATGCGATCCTGCCGTGTTGGCCAGGGGAAATACGTCCTGATCGTGGACGAGGCCGGTGGCATCCTGAACGATCCGGTCCTCTTGCGGCTCGAGGAGAACCGTTTCTGGATCGCCCTCGCGGACAGCGACATCCTGCTCTGGGCGAAAGGCGTGGCCCGCGGGTCCGGCCTCGACGTGAAAATCTCGGAGCCCGATGCCTCCCCTCTCCAGGTCCAAGGGCCGAAGTCGAAAGCCCTGATGGAAGACTTGTTCGGCGAGAAGGTCACGGACCTTCCGTACTATTTCTTCACCCCGGCGGAGCTCGACGGCATCCCGCTGCTCGTCACGCGAACGGGATGGACCGGCGAGATCGGGTACGAGCTGTACCTGCTCGACCGCACCCGAGGGGAGGACCTCTGGGACGCGGTGATCAAGGCTGGCAAATCGTACCACATTCGGCCGACGGGCCCTTCCGACATCCGGCGGATCGAGGCCGGGATCCTGAACTACGGCGCGGACATGACGATCGAGAACAACCCGTACGAGATCGGCCTGGGCTGGACCGTCGATCTGGAGAAGCCGTCCGAATTCATAAGATCAAGGACGCGGGGCCGCGGCGCAAGCTCGTGGGCATCGAGATCGAGGGCCCGCGGATCGATTTCAACATGACAAAGTGGCCGGTCCGGGTTCGCGGCAAGGAAATCGGAACGGTGACGTCAGCAATCCATTCCCCGCGGCTCAAGAAGAACATCGGCTACGCCATGGTGCCAATCGCCTTCTCCGACCTCGGCACGGAAGTCGAAATCATCCACCCTTCGGGAACGAGGAAGGCGCGAGTCGTGAAGAAGCCGTTCATCGATCCGGGGAAGGCGATCCCGAAGGCCTAGACTACGCTTTCCCGGTCCGCAGGATTTCCGTGACCTTCTCCCCGCGCGCCGGTTGGCTCGCGCGTCCCATGCCGGGGAAGTCGATCGGTTGGACGGAAATCCCGGGCAGACGGTTCTGGTAGCCCGCAACGGACTCGCGGTATTCGAGGGAGAGGAGGTCGACGACCGCTCTCGGTCGAACCGCCGTAAGATAGGTGGCGAGTACGTCCGGAAGGCCCGCGGCGTGCCACCAGCGATTCATCTTCCCGAACGGCGGGGTCGATTCCGCCATGGACAGGTGGTACGACGGGATCGGATCGCGGGAGGCGACGAGTCCTCGCAGCGCGGACGCGATCACGACCTCGACGGCCGGGGACCGCTGTTCCCATGCCTCACGCGGGATCATGCGGTACATGTTCCCATCGTACCGCTGGTACGCGGGGAGCAGTTTCCCCTGTGTGACGGTGCCCGGGGGAATCTTCTTGAGCACCTCGTCCCGAAGGCCCTCCAACTTCGCGCGGCCGGCCGCGGGGAGCGCCGCCGCGATTGCGTCCTCGCCAGTCGAACCCGGAGAACCGCCCGGACGCTTGCGCGTGCTTTCCGGGATCAAGACGACGACCTCGATCTTGGCCACGAGGCCGGAACCGCGGCGCGAGCCAAGAGCTCTTTGGTCGTGACGCGCGACCAATGGAGGCCTTGTCTGCAATGGCACACCGGCGAACGGAGACCGCCTCTGAGGGACCTGCTTTAGGGGACAGGCTTAACTAGCCCTGAGGGCCATCGCCGCAGGACCCGAAAGGGAGGATAGAAAAACATGGTTCGAATCCATGACGAAGGTGTGTTCGACGCCCCACTCGAAAAAATCTGGAGATACATCCAGGACGACACTCCCGGATTGCACAAGCACCGGGCGATTCCCTCCACGAAAGTCTTGAAGGAGGAAGGGAACACAGTCGTGCAAGAGATGCAAATCGTGAACGCGGACGGCAAGGGGACGCATTGGGAAACCTGGCGCCTCACCATGAACCCGCCCCGCGGCTATCAGGTCGAGGCGACTGAGGGGCCGACGAAGGGGACGACGTTCTCGCAGGTCTACACGCCGATGGGGCAAAAGACCCGCGTCGACGTCGACGGCGACTGGAAAGTCCCCGGCCAGGACGATGCGACGATCCGGAAAATGACCTTGGCGTTCCTCGAGGAAGCGTTCAACGAGGACAGCGCGGCCCTCAAGAAGTACAAGTGAGCGCGACCCGGGTCGCCCGGCACCCGAGGGCGGCTCGATGAGCCGCCCTCCCAAATCGATAAGAACCCGCGGCTTGGTCTGCCCCGAGAATGGGGTCCGACAAGGGGAAGCGGAAATTCAAACGGCTGTTGCTCGCGGCCGACCTTCACGGATCCGAGATCACCTTTCGGAAGTTCCTC
>VBLT01000120.1 GCA_005878615.1 Methanobacteriota archaeon | reverse complement strand
TACTGTCTGGCCCGGGGCTGGGAGGTCGCGGCCCTGTATGTGGACGATGGGCACTCCGGCCGCAACACCCGCCGGCCCGCGTATCAACGCATGTTCGAGGAACGTGATCGGTGGGACGCGATCCTCGTGATCAAGATGGACCGGATCCATCGAAACGCGCGGAACTTCATGGAGATGATGGATCAATTGGGCGAATGGGAGAAGGACTTCGTGTCCGCCACGGAGTCCCTCGACACGTCCACCGCGATGGGCCGCTTCGTGATGGACATCATCCAGAGGATCGCGCAGCTCGAGTCCGAGCAGATCGGGGAGCGAGTCAAGATGGGGATGTCGCAGAAGGCCAAGGAGGGCCCCGGGATCCTGGGATTCCACGCCCCTCTCGGGTACGACATCTCGGAGGGCCGACTCGTTCGAAACGATCGCGAAGCCGCGGTCGTCTGTGAGATCTTCGAGCGATGTGCAGCGGGAGAGACGCTGGAAGAAATAGCGTCGGGTTTGAATGCATCGGGAGTTCGGACGAAACGGGAAACCGCCTGGACCGCCTTCAAAGTCTACCGGATTCTGCACAATCCGGTGTATGCGGGCTTCTTGCGGTGGGACCAATTCACCCGCAAAGCTGAGCACGAACCCCTCGTCTCCGTAGCCGAATACAACGAAACCCAGGAACGACTGCGTTCGCGCGCGCTGAACACGGACGCTCAATCGCCCCCCGTTTTGCTGGAGGCCTGAAGGTGGAGGGGCGGTGCGGGCGTTGCTGGGTTTCAAAGAACCTTGTGAACCATGAAGTCGAAGCTAATCCGCGCGCGGATCCTACAATTCGGAAAGAGAAGGTCATCCTCTGTAAGCATTGTGTCGACAGTGCTCCAACGGACGCTTTACTGTTCTGGGAAATCTATATGCGATTTGGCTCTACGCGAGAACTCTTGCAGCACTACAATTCGGAAACGGAAGAAGATGCCTTGCGCAAACTCTGCATCGAGCGCGACCTGAATGAACGTGAAGTCATCCGAAGGGCTCGTGGCCAACAAAACGCGGATGCTTTGAACAATGCAGTGAAGAAGGCAAATGCATTCCTCACATATGCAAGTCCGTATGGCTACGACTACGTAAACGGGATCCTCCAAGTAAAGCAAGAAGAAGCCCGCGTGGTTTCTTTGATTTTCCGTCGCTATCTTGAAGGCCGAGGTATCGCGAAAATTTGCCAAGAACTAAATCGGGATGGGTACCGGACGAAGACTGGACGAGCCTGGGCGAGTCAGACTATTGCGAATATCCTCAGCAACCCGGTCTACTGTGGACTCTCGCGGTTGAACGGCGGAATCAAGCGAGGGAAGCACGATCCGCTCATCGAGATTGACACGTTTAACCGAGTCCAAAATGAAATGCAACGGAGAATCCGACGACCCGATCAAAGAAAAACGGAAACACCGCACCTTCGACTCGAGGACTACGTCGACTAGCCGTTCCAGCCGTTGTTGAATGGCAACTACAAACGCCCAAAGGTTCGCAATAAACGCGACCCGTTCGCTGCTCCGTCTTGGTTCGCCATGAACTGGGCGCATTACCTTCGCCTAGCCCGGAGATATGTAAATAGAGCTCCGGTCCTCCAACCAATGTCCGATGCCATATAAGTCGACCGAAGCCGTGAAACGTTGGCGCAAGGCTCATCCAGATGCATATCGTGCGCTGCAGCGGCAATCGAGACGACGTCGGCGGATCAGAGCCATGATACTGTTGTCTCAAGGCGCCCCCCGTTGTGCCTGTTGCGGGTGGACCGACGTGTACGGGCCGAACCGACTGGAGTTCGACCACATTAACGGGGGTGGGCGTCGACTGACGCGCAAAACTCACTCCGCAGACTTGAGTTTCAAGATTCTCCGCGGTGAATCAGGATTTCGGCTGCTCTGCAGGGCTTGCAACGCGATAATTGAGCCCGGCAGTCCGCGCTGTATTCTTCATCCTCCAGGGATTGACCCAGCCTTGGATGGAAGCATCCGTAGACCTTCGGTCTACCGAGTGTATACGGAAACGGGGGCAATGCCCGGTTTGACAAAACCTAGTCCGGTGAAGCCCATGCCGACAATCAGTGCGCAGACCTCTCCCACGCAGAAAACCCGGGACCTGACGACGATCCAGTTGTCGACCGTGACTCGGAATCGATTGTACCGGCTGAAGTTTCGAAAAACTTACGACCAATTCCTGTCTGAGCTTTGCGATTCGGTCGAGAAGTCGGTGCAAAGCACAGAAATCGGCAATCAAAAGCCTGTTTAGCTGTAACATATAAATTCCTATTCGGTTTTGTAACAGCTATACAAATCATATGTTTGTGCTAAATCGCAAGATTTCGCCACGTAGGTGATAGGGTTATGACCGCGCGTCCGATTCTCGGAGCGGGCATGAACTGGGCGGAGCGACACCGACCGAAGGACCTCGACGACATCGTCGCGAATCCGACCGCGGTCGCCGAGCTCCGCAAGTGGGCGGCCGCATGGCAGCGCGGTCGACCGGACAAGAAAGCGGTCATCTTGCAGGGCCTTCCCGGCATCGGGAAGACCAGCGCCGCGCTCGCCCTCGCGAAGGAGATGGGCTGGAGCGTCGTCGAAATGAACGCCTCGGACAGCCGGAACGCGGAGGCGATTCGGAAGGTCGCGACGCGCGGGGCCGTCCTGCAGACCTTCAGCGATTCCGGCGAATTCCTCCGAGCGGACCAAGGAGGCCGCAAGCTGATCGTCCTCGACGAGGCCGACAACGTGTTCGGCCGGGAGGACCGCGGAGGGATCGGCGCGATTGTCGAGACGATCCAGACCAGCGGGCAGCCGATCGTCCTGATCGCGAACGACTACTACGGGCTCACCCGACGATCGTCCTCCCTGAAGCGATTAAGCAAGACCATCAAATTTCAACCTATTCACGATGACGCCATGAAAAACATACTTCGGACCATTGCCACTGAGGAGGGCGTCGAGGCGGCCTCGGAGGTCCTCGATGTGATTGTCGAGCGGTCCTCCGGAGATCTGCGGTCCGCAATCAACGACCTCGAGTCGCTCGCGATCGGTAAAGACACCGTTCGAGGCACCGGCACGAAGGCCCTCGGATACCGCGACCGAGAGCGCACGATTTTCCCCGCGATCGAGGAGATCCTCCGGTCCGGAGATGCGCGGCGCGCGAAAGACGCGGCGACGGGACTCGACGAATCCCCGGAAGACCTCATCTTATGGGTCGATCAGAACCTGGGCCACGAGTTCGGCCGTCCCGACGACTTGGCCCGCGGGTATGATGCGCTGAGCCGCGCAGACGTTTTCCTGGGGCGGGCCCGTCGGCGACAGAGTTTCGGCCTCTGGTCCTACGCGAAGGAGCTGATGTCGAGCGGGGTCGCGTCCGCGCGGAAGGGACGCGGTCGAGGCGGCCAGCTCGAGTTCCCGTACTACCTGATCCAGATGGCGCGCTCCCGGGCGCAGCGCGGGGCGCGGACGTCCCTCGCCACGAAACTCGCTCGCCACCTGCACGTGTCGCGGACCCTCGTCCTCGACGAGCTCCTCCCGACGATCCGGATGCTGTTTCAGGGCGACGAGGAGCTGCGGGTGAATCTCACGGCCACCCTCGGCCTCGAGGACGCCGAGGTCGCCCTCCTGATGGAAGAGCCCGAGTCGAGCCACGCGGTGAAGCACCTCCTCGAGAAGGCGGCCCTCGTCGCCGGGTCTCGCGCCACCGAGTCGAAGGAGGGCTCGCTCCCCGCGTTCGACGAGGACGAATCCGATGCCGCATGAGTCGGGAATCCGCCAACGCGCCATCGTCGGCCGGCGGCTCGACCTCGCCGACTCCGAACTCCTGACCAAGTACACTTTGCCATTCGTCGACGCTTCGTGGAAGGTGCCTTTCGTGGTCCTCGATCTCGTGGGAAGCCCTCCTCGAATCTTCGCGGAGCCCATCAACTGGGATGGATCGCGCTTGCACTCGACCGGATCGAAAGCGGACCTCCGACGGATCGAATCAGTCCCGCTGGAAGACCTTGCTCACCTCGTCCATTACGATCCCTGGTGGGTGTTCCGCGGCGTGTCCGGAGTGGACCGAACGTGGATCGAGGCCGCGTTCACCACGAACATCGCCCGCCCGTTCATGCATGCGGGGAAGAGACTCAAGATCCACGACCTGCGATTCGCAGACGGGATGGAACGGCTCGAGTCGATCTTGGCGAAGGACGATGTGTTCCGGCCGGTCGAGCTTCACCGGGGAGAAGTCGACCTCCTCTCCTTGCGGGGAGGGATGCGCAACGGCGTCGCCCGGCCGTCGTCGCCGAGCGCGAAAGCCCTTTAACCTCCGCCCCGCATGCGCCGCCGAATGGATGCGGAGAAGCAGGAAGTCCTGGAGCGGCAGGGCTATCGCATCGTCGGAGAGCACAGTGGCGTCAAGCTGTGCCACTGGACGAAAGCCAGCCTGACGAAGGGCGTCGGTTGCTACAAGCAGACCTTCTACGGCATCGAGAGCCATCGTTGCCTCCAGATGACGCCGACCGTCGACGCCTGCAACCTCGCCTGCCAATTCTGCTGGCGCACCCAGGAGTGGGGCTCCGACTCCCTCTTGCTCGCGGATGACCCCGCCATGATCGTCGAGGACTCGATCCGCGCCCAGCGGGAACTCCTCAGCGGATTCAAGGGCAACCCGAACGTCTCGGGGGAGCGGTTCCTCGAAGCGTGGCATCCGACGAACGTGGCCATCAGCCTGACCGGAGAGCCGACCCTGTATCGTCGCCTCGGCGAGATGATCGATGAGTTCCAACGTCGCCGCATGTCGACGTTCCTCGTGACGAACGGCACGACTCCAGCGGCCCTGCGACGGCTGCACTCGGAGGGCCGCCTTCCGACGCAACTCTATGTGACCGTCGCGGCTCCGAACGAGGCGATCTATCGGAAATTGGTCGTCCCCAAATCCGGCCACGAATGGGAGAAACTGAAGGAGACGCTCGCCCTCCTGCCGACCTTGCCGACCCGGACGGTCATCCGCCACACGCTGGTCGAGGGATGGAACCTCGGGTGGGAGGACGAGTACGCCGAATTGGACCGCCGCGCGAAACCGATGTTCATCGAGTGCAAGGGCTACAGCTTCGTCGGAGAAAGCCGGCTCCGCCTCGAGGCGGACAACGTCCCCACCCACGCGTCGATCCGGTCCTTCGCCGAGGGCCTGGGAGAGCGGCTGGACTACAAGATCGCCGCCGAACGCGAGGACAGTCGGGTCGTCCTGCTCACCCAGGACGGCGAACTCCACCCTCTTTCCCGCTGAACGGACTCACGGCGGCGGTTTTTAGAGCCCCGGTCCGATACGACGCCGAGCGCCGTGGTCGACCTCCTCCAGATCCTGCTCGATTCGTACAATACCCCCTGGATCTACATGCTCCTGGCCTTCGGCTATGCGATCCTGGTCGCGATCATCCTCCCGATCCCGATCGAGATCGCCCTCGTAAAACCGCTCGCCGACCAGAACTTCGGATTCCTCCTCGGAACGGGGTTGGCCATCGCCGCGGGCAAGACGTTCGGCGCGTGGCTCATCTTCATCTTCGGCCTGAACATCGAAGGATCGATTCGGAAGTGGTCGGCCCGCTGGCGGGTCGCCGACTGGACCGTCCGAAAGGCCGAGACGCTGGTCCAGAAGACCGGATACGCGGGGCTGTACCTCCTCTTGAGCATCCCTCTCATGAGCGACACGATCCCGATCTACGTGTACTCCGTCTTCAACCAGGAAGGGAAGGCCCTGGAGCGGAACATGTTCCTGATCGCGAATTTCCTCGCGGCCCTGAATCGCGTGGCGATCCTTGGAGCGATCTGGTTCGTCGCGCGCGAATTCTTCCCCGCTTGACGGCCCACACCCTTATGGTGTGGGGTCGGTTCCGACGCCCCGTGTTCGAACTGCCGTCGGTCCTCGATGCGACCGGCCTTCTCGACAAGGCCTTCGGCCGGGCCGCCAAGGCCACGGCGACGGGACCCGATCGGATCGCGCGGGCACGCAACCTCGCCGCGGCGCGCGTCCGTATCGCGGGGCAGACGATCGAGTCGACCCTCCGGGGAATCGTGAAGGGCTTCCCCAGCCTCGACCGGCTGCCGCCCTTCTACCGCGAGCTCGTCGACATCTTGGTCGATGCGAACCAGCTCAAGAAACACCTCGGCGCGATCGACTGGGCGGCGGACCGAACGGCGAACATGGCGCGCGACTATCGTCGCCGAATCGGCAAGTCGGAAGGCCACTCGATCGGGGAGCTGCGGAAGCAGGCGTACGGCAGACTCTCGTCGCTCGTGGAACAAGTCGGGCCGGATCTCGAGGCGCTCACCGAGGCCCGTCGCGCCCTCCGACGGCTCCCGGAGATCGACCCCGCCCTGCGGACGGTCGTGGTCGCAGGCTATCCGAACGTGGGGAAGAGTTCCTTTGTCCGGGCGGTCTCCTCCGGTCGACCGAAGATCGCGGACTACCCCTTCACCACGAAACGGGTTTCGATCGGTCACTTCGACCGGGGGGTGGAGCGTTTCCAGATCCTCGACACCCCGGGCCTCCTCGATCGACCGATGGCGAAGAGGAACGCGATGGAGCGCCAGGCGATCTCGGCGCTCTCCCACGTCGCGGACGGAATCCTCTTCCTCCTCGATCCCACGGAGACCTGCGGCTACCCGCTCGACGACCAACGGAAGCTCCTCGCCGAGATCCGGAGTCTCTTTCCCGCGGTCCCCCTGCTCGTCCTCGCAAACAAAGCGGACCTCGGAGGCCCGCGGACGGAAGGCATCGCGGTGTCGTCCCTCCATGGCAGCCGGGTGACGAAGGCCCTCGATGCGCTGTTGGCGGAACTCACCAACCGCGGTCCTGGAGGCGCGCCTCGATCGGCAGGGCCTTAGCGTCGAGGCCCTTCATCGCGAGCCCGATCCCTTTCGAGACCTCCGCGACGGTCGACGGATCATCGAAGTGGGCGACCGCGTCCACGATGGCGCGGCCCCGCGTCTCCGGGTTCTCCGCCTTGAAGATGCCGGAGCCGACGAAGACGCCATCGCAGCCCATGAGCATCATGAGGGCCGCATCGGCCGGTGTCGCCACGCCTCCCGCTGCGAAGTTGACGATCGGGAGACGCTGGAGCTTCTTGATTTCCAAGAGGACCTGGTAGATTCCCTCGGTGATGTCGTCGAGGGTGGCGCCCGCGAACACGACGTCCGCCTCCCGCACGGTCGGATCGGAGCCCTGCGCCGTCCGGACTTCCTCCAAGAGCTTGGTGTAGCTGGCCGCGAACTTCGTCCCGACCGCAAGGAGCCGGTCGTTTTCGAGGCCTTTCAGTTCCGCGATCGCTGCGGTGACGAGTCGGATGTGGCGGACCGCCTCGACGACGTCCCCGGTCCCGGCCTCGCCCTTCGTCCGGATCATGGCGGCGCCTTCCCAGGTGCGGCGCACGGCCTCCCCGAGGTTGCGCGCCCCGCAGACGAACGGGACCTCGAATCCCCTCTTGTTGACGTGGAAGAATGGATCTGCGGGGGTGAGGACCTCGGATTCGTCGATCATGTCCACGCCGAGGGACTCGAGCGCCCTCGCCTCGGCCTCATGTCCGATCCGGCACTTCGCCATCACAGGGACCGTGACCGCGTCCATGATCTCCTGGATCTTGACCGGATCGGCCATCCGCGCGACCCCGCCCGCGGCTCGAATGTCCGCCGGGACGCGCTCGAGGGCCATGACGGCGACCGCGCCGGCTTCCTCGGCGATCAGGGCCTGCTCCGCGTTCGTGACGTCCATGACGACCCCGCCCTTCTGCATCTTCGCGAAGCCGCGCTTGAGCAGTTCGGTCCCGAATCGGAGTTTGCTGAGGTCCAGGTCGAGGGGCATGGTCCGCCTCGTTCGCGACCTACGAGCCGGTGGGTATTTCTATGTTTGGTCGCGGAACTCCCGCAACTGAGAACTGCATTGCAATGGGACGGGCCTCCTTCCGTGCCTATCGAAGGCATAAACGGTAGCACTTTGTCGGAGTCAAACGATACGGGGTTGGTGGATCTCGCTTACCTCGCATCCCGCCACGTCTCGCTCATCCAACTCGCGACGGCAAGTATTGCCTCTGCCGCGGGATCGATTGCGATCCTCGAGACAATTCCCAGTTCACCGTTGTTCGATCTCCAATTCATCTACGGCACGGTCCGTTCCTTCGCGGAAGTGGCGATGGTCTGCGGGCTTTTCGGACTACTGTTGATCCCCGCCACCCAACGCGGGGTTGGTTGGAGACAATGGGTCTTCGTCGCCTCGGTTCTGCTCGCGTCGGCAGGTTTCTCCGGTGGCCTCTGGGTCTTGAGTCTCCTCCGCGATGCGAGTTAGAACGGTCTTCTGCTCGTGAAGCGGAATCCTCCCGAGGTCGCGGGAAACGCTTAAGTGAACTCTCCGATTCCTCGCCTCCCGTGCGCGTCGTTTGCCTCACCGGCATGCCGGGCTGCGGGAAGGAAGAGGCCCTGGCGGTCGCACAGACGTTGGGCTTCGCGGTTGTCCGAATGGGCGACGTCGTCCGCGAGGAAGCCTTGCGTCGCGGACTCCCAATCAGCGATACGACCGTCGGGGGGATGGCCCACGCCGAGCGACAGATCCAAGGGATGGGGGTCTGGGCGGAACGGACCCTCCCCCGCATCTCTGGAGAGCGGGTGTTGGTCGACGGACTTCGCGGGCGGGCGGAACTCGAAGTTTTCAGGAACTCGTTCGGTGATGACCTGTCCGTCGTCGCCGTCCACGCGTCCCCGAGGACCCGGTACGAGCGGATGCTGCGGCGTCGCCGGACCGACGATGCCGGATCGATCGAGGCGTTCCGCGCCCGCGATCTACGGGAGTTGAGCTGGGGGCTCGGCGACGTGATCGCGACGGCCGACGTGATGCTCGTCAACGAAGGAACCTTGGAGGAATTCCGACGCCAAGCGCGGACGGCCTTGGGGCGGCTCCATGGCTAAGCTACCGATTCGGTGGATCGAAGCGCGGACGTACCGCCATGCCACGGAGGACGAAGGCCGGGTGGGAAGGGCTTTGGACTTCGCGGTGCCCGGAGGAACCCCCGCCCGCGAGGTGCTCCAGGGGCACTTCGGGAACGAGCTCGTCCGGCTCACCAGGCGGCTCGAGGAAAATCCGTCGATCCGAACGGCTTGGGAGCGGTGGACCGCCGCCGGCCTGCTCGAGGCCCTCGCGACCGAGGCGGACGCGCGCGTGGACGAGGAGGGCATCCTGCATTTTCGGCTCGACAAGCAGGCGGCCTTCGAGGAACGGTGGTCCCTCGCGACGGACTCCGACACGATCGATGTCCGCGTGAAACTGGTCGCCTACCCGGCGAAGCCTGAGTCAGCCCGACGGGTCGCCAAGTCCATCCTGGCCGGGGCGGCGTGAATGCGGCTCACCCGCGAGCAGCGCCGCTTGCGGGACGACGGCACGCCGGCGCAGCGCAAGGCGATGCAGATCCTGCTCGCCCTCTCCCATCTCTCGGAGGCGGAGCGTCTCGTCCCCGTCACTTCGGCGCACGTGTCGGGCGCCTCGTACAAGATGATTGGCGATCCGGGCCTCGAGTTCCTCGAGGACTTCGCGCGCGACGCCCGAGCCCGCGCCTACGGATCGATGGGCGTCCGTCCGAGTTTCACATGCACGCCGTACCTCGTTGGAGCGCGGCCCGCGTTCGGAGAGCACGTCGCCTGGGCCGAATCGAACGCCGTGTGCTTCGCCAACTCCGTCCTCGGGGCACGGACGAACCGCGAGGGAGGCCCTTCGGCCCTGGCCGCCGCGATCGTCGGCGCGACGCCAGACCACGGCCTCCACAAGGACGAAGGCCGACGGCCGACCGTCCGCGTGAACGTGACCACCAAACCACACGGCCTCGACTTCTCCCTCATCGGTCTGGTTGCGGGCCAGCGCGTGGGCGATGGCCTCCCGTTCTTCCGCGGATTCCACGGGTCCGAGGAGGACCTGAAATGGCTCGGGGCGTCGCTCGCCTCGACGGGCGCCTGTGCCATGTTCCACCTCGAAGACGTCACCCCCGAGGCGCGGCGGGCCCGCACCGCAGGCCTGCCCTCCATCACGATCTCCCGGCGCGATCTGGTCGAGGCCCAGAGGTCCTTCACGGACGGGACGAAGCCGGACGTGATCGCGCTCGGCTCGCCCCAACTCTCTGGGCAGGAACTGTGGGGCGTCGCGGACCGCGTGCGACGGAAGCCTCCCCGGATCCCGGTCTGGGTCTTCACGAGTCGCGCCGTCCGGGACGAGAACCCGGAGCCGGTCGCGGCGATCGAGAGCCACGGTGGCCGCGTCCTCGCGGATACGTGCCTCGAGGTCACACTGCTCGAGCATCAATTCGGGACGGTCGCGACGCCTTCGGGAAAGGCCGCGTACTACCTGCCGACCTTGTGCAAACAGAAGGTCATCCTCGACGAGCTCGATGCCCTCTTGGAGCGGTACGGATGAAGCTCCGCGGACGCGGGATTGCACCGGGCCGGACGGAAGGGACCGCGTTGGTGATTCGCGTCCCTTTCTCGTTCGTCGGCGGCGCGGATCCGGCCACGGGCGCCGTCCTCGACGCCGCGACGGGCGCCGCGAACGAACGCCTCGGCGGGCGGATCTTCGCATTCCCGCACGGCAAGGGGAGCACGGTCGGCTCCTACGTGATCTACGGCCTCGCAAAAAGGGGCGTCGGCCCGGCGGGCATTGTCAACTCCGCGGCCGAGGGAATCGTCGCGGTCGGCGCGATCCTCGCCGGGATTCCCATGGTCGATGGGATCGACGTGGGTGGCCTGGAGAACGACGACACGGTCCGCATCGACGGGGACCGTGGGACCGTCGAGCTCGCGGGCGTCCGCGGACGATCCGTCGTCTCGGTCGTCCTGCGCAACCGCGGCCGGATCCTCCTCGTGCGGCGAAGTGCAGCGGTCGGCACGTTCCGAGGTCAGTGGTCGGCCATCTCGGGGTACATGGAAGGCCGCGAGGATCCGAAATCCCGCGCGATCCGAGAGGTGCGAGAGGAGACCGGTCTTCGAGGGATCCGGTTTCGTGCGAACGCGGCCCCAATCCTTGCCCGCGACGGCGCCACGATGTTCGTCGTCCACCCCCTCCTCTTCGACGCACCGAGCCGCCGCGTGCGCCTCGATTGGGAGAACGTCGAGTACCGCTGGATTCGGCCGGAGGAGATCAGTCGCTACGAAACGGTCCCGCGACTTCCCGAAGTCGTCGCGGCGGTGCTCCGCAAGGACCGGGAATCCTAGCCCGACGCGGTCCGCGCGCCGGACGACCCGGGGATGACCCGGTCGACCTCCTTCTCGAGCAAGGTCAGCTGGTGCGGATCGAGGGCCGACGGGTTCACGGAGAGGAGGAACACCCCACTGTTGATCGCGACCTGGTCGCGGATCGATTGCACGAGCCGCAGGACCGTGATGAAATTGTTGTTCGTCACCAGGTATTCAATCGCGTCGAGGAGGATGACGCCCTTCTCCCGAGCGAGGAACTGCTCGACGGCGAGGGACAGTTTCTCCAGGTCTTTCGGTCGGACGGTGTCTTCCTTCCCGACATTGCTGAGCCACAGGATCGGGAAGGGGGGACCGCTCAGTCGCTCCCGGACTTTCTGCGGGAACGTCCGCGTGATGACCATCCCGCCTTTCCCCGCCCTCTGGGCGATCTCGAAGAGCCGATAGGCCCCGTCCGGGACCGATTCCTCGACGAGATAGGAGGAGGAATCTTTCAAGAGGGGCGGAGCGTCGTCCTCCGAGGCCGCACGATTCGACGCGGGGGCCCGGGTTTGGGGAGCGCCACAGGACGGGCACTCGGTCGAGCCCGCGGGAATGAGCTCGCCGCAGGCGATGCATGCGACGCGCGACGGCGGGGCCGTCGCCGACGTGGACAAGACGAAGCCGCAGACCGGGCAGTTGTCCGCGCCCGGAGGGATCTCCGCGCGACACCTGGGGCAAGGGGTCCCCTTCGTTGCGACGGGTTCGCCGCACCGCGCGCATCGGCGGGTCGATGGGGCGATGGCCGCCCCGCACGTGGGGCATGGGATCGATGTGTCCCTCTTCGCCGCGAGCGCGTCCAAGATCCGAACCGCATCCGCGACTTGGAGGCCCTCGATCTGCGCGAGCTCTTGTTTCGTCGCCGCGCGCAACGCCGCGAGGCTCTTGTAGCCCGCATCGAACAGGCCCATCGCCTTCGCGACCGTGATGCCCGGGATCTTCGTGAAGTCGCGGAGGGCCTCGGACATGTGGAGCGGTGTGACGCCGATCGTCACCGAATGTCCGTCGACGTCGTTCCATTCCACGACGTACTCGGCCTCGACCGCTCCGTCCGTGAACGTGATCCGACGCGAGCGGGTCTCCCGACCAATGAAATCCCTCTGTCCCCCGATCAACGCCGCCAATTCCTTGTTCGTCTTGATGACCGTGATCAGGAAGTCATCTACGTCCAGATCGATCTCTTTCCGCATCTGTTGGATCCGGCGGATCAACTCGCGCGCGTAGGCCTCGGCACGGAGCTCCGGCGTCACGCGCAGGTCGAGGTAGAGCTCGCCGTACGGCGTGGGCACCCGGACGACCTCGGAAGGCATCGCCTTCTCAAATCGGACCATCGACGGGTCGATCGCGACGACCTGGCCTTCGACGCCGACTTCGAGTCGGCCCTTGTCGAGCGCCTTCTTGATTTCCTCGGGCGGGCGACCCTCGAGGAGCTTCACGATCTTCGGCTGGAGGACCCGATAGGCCTTCCCGATCGCCGCTCCGTCCGGCTTCACCACGAGGGCCATCCCAGGGAATTCCTCGTTCGCTTTGAGGACCGCAAGCGCTTTCGCGTTCGCCTGTTCGAGGAAGATGCCCCGCAACGTCTCGAGGGCCTTGGCCGCCTCCGGCGTCGGCGCCTGGACCGCGATCAGCTTCAACGGCCACCGGAGCTTGCGCCCTCCCTTCTGCCGCTCCTTCGAGACGATCTCGACGAGTTCCTGGACGATCGACATGGACCGCTCGAGGTCCGGCTGGAGTCGCTCCTCCTGGGCGGAGGGCCAATCGAGCATGTGCACGCTGAGCTTCTTCCCATCCAGTCGCTGATAGATCGCTTCGGCGACGAACGGCGTGACCGGCGCGAGCAGGACCGCGACGGTGCGCAACGCCTCGAACAACACATGGTACGCCGCGAGCTTGTCGCGATCCTCGGCTTCCGTCCAGGTCCGGCCCCGGACGAGTTTCACATACCAGCGCGAGAGGTCATCGAGGATGAAGGACTCGACCGCCCGAAAGGCCCGATGCAGATTGTACGTCGCAAACTCCGCATTCACGGTCGCCTTGAGGCCTTCGAGCCGGGAGAGGAGCCACCGATCCTCGGGTCGCAGATGGCCAGAGATCGAGGCGAAGTCCGGCGCCGTCGGATCGAATCGATCGAGGACCATGTAGGTCGTCGCAAAGCGCAGGACGTTCCACAGGATGTTCAGGGTGCGGTTGGCGTTGCGAACCCCGTCTTCCTGAAAGGTGATGTCGTCCCACGGTGCGTTGACGGAGAGCATGTAGAAGCGGAGCGCGTCGACGCCGAACTTGCGGACGACCGTCTCCGGCTCGATGATGTTGCCGAGGGATTTGTGCATCTGCCGGCCGTCGGGCCCGTTCACCCACCCGTGCATGAGGACGCTGTCGTACGGCGCTCGGTCGAAGGCGACCACGCCGGCGGCGAGCTGCGAGTTGAACCAACCCCGGGTCTGGTCGGGACCTTCGACGATCCAGTCCTCCGGCCACCACCGGCGGAACTCGTCGTCCCGCGCGGGATATCCGAGGCTCGCCCAACTGGCCACTCCGCTGTCCCACCACACGTCGAGGATGTCGGGGACCCGCCGCATCTCCTCGCGGCACTTCGGACACGGCAGGACGACCTGGTCGATCCCCGGCCGGTGGAGGTCCATGCCGTCCGCGTATCCCTGCGCCTTCCGCAACGCGTCCGAGGAGCCCACGACGATCCAGTGGCCGCACTTCGTGCACCGCCAGATCGGGAGCGGGATGCCCCAGTACCGCTGGCGGGAGAGGCACCAATCCCGCAGGTTCTGGGTCCAGTCCATCTGACGGGCCGCGCCCGCCCATTCTGGATACCACGCGACCCGGCGAACCTCGTCGACCATTTTCGCTTTGATCGGCGTGACCCGCAGGAACCACTGGACCGTCGCGCGGTAGAGGATCGGCGTCTTGCAGCGCCAGCAGTGACCGTAGGCATGGACCAGCGTCTCCGCGGCGAAGAGAGCGTTCGCGGCGCGGAGGTCCTCGATGATCACCGCGTCCGCCTCTTTGACCGGCTTGTCGGCGTACACGCCCGCCTCCTTCGTGAAATGGCCCCGTCCGTCGACCGGACTGAAGACCGGCAACCCGAGGGTCTGCCCGAGTTCGAAATCTTCCGGACCGTGACCCGGTGCGCTGTGGACGAGGCCCGTGTGCTCCGCCTCGACGGTGGTCGAGGAGACCACGCGATGGACCCATTCCCCCGTCGCGGTCGCCTGATAGGGGACCTTGTCCGCGAGGGGGTGCGCATAGGCCAGGCCGACCAGCTTGTCGCCGGTCGTCGTCTCGGTGACCTCGTAGGCGGTCACCCCGCCGCGGGCCATGACGGCGGGAACCGTCGCCTCCATCGTCCACAGAAATTCCACGGACTCTCCGCGGACCACCTTCACCTTCGAGTAGACGAACTGCGGGTGGACCGCGATTGCCAGATTCGCTGGGAGGGTCCAGGGAGTCGTCGTCCAGATCAGGAGCGATTCGGCGGGTCGGTCCCGGAGCGGGAACTTGACGTAGATGGAGGGATCCGTCTCATCCGAGTACTCGATCTCCGCGTCGGCCAGGGCGGTTTCGTCGCGGGAGCACCACTGGGTCGAGCGGAGGGCCTCGTAGAGCAGACCGCGTTCGTGCGCGCGGCCGAGGGTCCACCACGCCGCCTCGATGAATTCGTTCCGGATCGTCATGTACGGCCGGTCCCAGTCCATCCAGATCCCGAGGGCCCGGAACTGGTCCGTCATCTTGTTCAGCAAATCGAGGGCGAACTTGCGACAGGTCGAGACGAATTTCTCGATCCCCAAGTCCTCGATCTCCTTCTTGTTCGTGATCCCCAGGGTCTTCTCGACCTGGACCTCGATCGGGAGGCCATGCATGTCGTACCCGGGCTGGTCTCGGACGTGGAAGCCACGCATCCGGCGAAAGCGGATGACGGCGTCTTTCAGGGACTTGTTCAGGACATTGCCCAGGTGGATTGACCCGGTCGTATAGGGCGGGCCGTCGCCGAAGTAGAAGTCTTCCCCCTTCGAACGCGCCGCGACGGTCTTCGCGTAGACCTTCGCGCGGTTCCAAAATTCCTGGACCTGGCGCTCCACCTCTAGGGGAGCGTACGTCTTCTCCGCCTGCTTGATCATCGCAGCCCCGCTCCTGGGGACCCGGGCTCCCGCGCGGCTTCTTCATCGCCGCGAAGCAGCGACCTGCCCATCCGACAGCCAATATAAGAAGATGCGTCGCCGGATGCCTCGGTGGGCGATGCGCGGCCCCACGGCCTTTGCGGAAGGGCCGGGAGCGAGATTTGAACTCGCGTCAAGGGATCCACAGTCCCCTAGCATCAACCAAGCTAGCCCATCCCGGCCGCGGTTCGCGGTAGAGGTGGGGAGGATATAGGTTTTGGCGACGGGATCGCGTCGGCGGAATCCGATCGTTCACTTTGCGGGCGGTCGAGCCAGGGGCAATCCGAACCGCCGCAGCCGGACAAACGAGACGACGATCAATGCGACGCCAGCGAGCTCGAGGACGATGAACGGCAGATACGAAGCGGGAGGAAAGAGGAGGCTTGCAATCGCTCCGGCGAAGAGGATGACGAGGCCGATGGCGCCAATCGAGACGCTCAACCCGCGACGTCGGCGAAGAGCCGCCTCGGCTGCGCGACGGCGTTCGGACGGTGCCGTCCGATTTGGCGGTTCCACGAACCGGCATCCGGCCCGTCGTTATTTGATGGCTCCGCCGAGGAACGCACTCGGGTGCACAAGCATTTAGTACGCTCCGCCGGATGGGCCCATTCCGATGGCGGGCAAACGAGACCTCCTCTCGATGCGCGACGTGCGGGAGGACCTGGTCGGCCTCCTCGAACTGGCCGGCAGCATCAAGAACCGGACCAAGGCGGGCGAGCCATACGAGCCGCTGCGAGGCCGAAGCCTGGCGATGATCTTCGAGAAGGCCTCCACCCGGACCCGCGTGTCGTTCGAGGTCGGCATGACCCAGCTCGGAGGCCACGCGCTGTTCCTCAGCCCGAACGACATGCAAATCGGCCGCGGCGAGACGATCGCGGACACCGCGCGGGTCTTGAGCCGCTACGTCGACGGCATCATGTACCGCGCCTTCAAAAATGAGCACGTCCGAGAACTCGCGAACCACGCGACGGTCCCGGTCATCAACGGCCTGGATGATCGAGAGCACCCTTGCCAGATCATCTCCGACCTCTTCACGATCCAGGAGCGGAAGGGGAAACTCTCCGGCCTCAAGCTCGCGTATGTCGGGGATGGCAACAACGTCTGCAATTCGCTCCTCCTCGGGTGCGCGATCGTCGGGATGGACATGACCGCCGGATGTCCGGCGGACTACGAGCCCGATTCGGACCTGCTCGAAGAGGCGCGCCATCTCGGGAAGCAGAACGGTTCCAGCATCGACGTCGTGTCGGACCCGATGTCCGCTGCCCGCGGGGCCGACATCGTCTATACCGACGTGTGGGTTTCGATGGGGCAGGAGCGGGAGAAGGAGGAGCGCGAAAAACTGTTCCGCCCGTACCAGGTGAACGCGAAGCTCCTCGATCGCGCGAAGCCGGACGCCCTGGTGATGCATTGTCTGCCCGCGCATCGGGGCCTCGAGATCACGGACGACGTGATCGATGGTCCGCAATCGATCGTCTTTGACCAAGCGGAGAATCGACTCCATGCGCAGAAAGCGATCCTCGCCCGATTCCTCGCGGGCGTCTGAGGGCCTCGCGAGAACCCGTAAATAGGGTCCGCCCTTTGCGGGCGATTGTGCGCGGCCTGCGGCGGTGGCTCCGCCTCGTCGCCGTCGTCCTGATTCTTGCCGGCATCGTCACGGCGATCGCCTTCCCCCAGGCGGCCTGGAACGCGATTCAACTCCCGTTGTTCGCGTTCTTTTCCACGACGCGGATGGTGATCGCCTACCTGTTCGCCCTGGTCTTCGCCATCGCCTACGGTCACACGGCGGCGACGAACAAACGCGCCTCGGCGGCGCTGCTCCCGCTCCTCGATGTGCTCCAGTCCATTCCGATCCTGGGTTTCTTCCCCGCGGCCTTGATCTTCTTCGTCGCGACCTTCCACGGCCATCCGATCGGAATCGAGTTCGCGGTCGTGTTCCTGATCTTCACGAGCATGGCGTGGAACATGGCGTTCGGCGTGTACGAATCCCTGACCACGATCCCGGCGGACCTCGAGGCGGCCGCCGCGAGCTTCGGCCTGAGGGGCTGGCTCCGATTCCGGTACCTCGCATTCCCGGCGGCGATCCCGAAGCTCGTCTACAACTCCATCCTCTCGTGGACGAACGGTTGGTTCTTTCTCGTCGCGAGCGAGATCTTCTCCGCGGGCGGGACGGAGTTCCAGCGGCCGGGCCTCGGAGCGTTCATCGCGGTCGCGGGCCGGAACGGCGACGTCCCGTCGATCGCGATCGGAATCGGGGTGCTTGCGGCAGTCGTGCTGACCCTCGACATCTTCGTGTGGCGGCCCCTGGGAGCGTGGTCCGAGCGCTTTCGGATGGAGACGGCCCCGGGCCGCGAGATCCCGCGGGTCCCGAGTCCCTACGAGCGGTTCCGTTGGCTCCCGCGGCTGCCGAAGGTCCGCAAGCGCATCATCGCCCGCGTGCAGCCGGCCGTGGAGCGATACCATCGCCTCTCCATGCGCTTCGAGCGCGCCTACTCGCGACACCCGAAGGCGCTCCGCGAGATCCGGCGGGTGGACCTCGCGTTGTTCGCCATCGTCTTCGTCGTCGTGGTCGCGACGGGATTGGTCGGATTGGTGCAGATGTTCCTCCGGCCGCTCCCGCCGAACGCATCCGTCCTCCCGAGCGCCGCCGTGCTCTCGTTCTCGAGGCTCTTGGTCGCCTATGCGATCGCGTTGGTGTGGACGATCCCCGTCGCCGCGATGCTCGGCGAAAGCGAGAAGGCTGCTCGATACCTGACGCCGGCCCTCGAACTGTTCGCATCCCTCCCGGCGACCGCGCTGCTTCCCGTCATCGTCGGCTTCGCGCTCCTCATCGCGCCGTCGGTCGGGGCCGCGGGCCAGCTCGCGGCGATCCTGATCGCCCTCTTCAGCATGCAGTGGTACCTCCTGTTCAACCTCATCGCCGGGGTCCGCAGCATCCCGGACGACCTGAAGGAGGCAGCCCGATCGTTCGGCCTCCGCGGCCGGGCCTATTGGAAGCGGCTGTTGCTGCCCGCGATCGCGCCGTCCCTCCTCACGGGGAGCATCACGGCCTGGGGGGCCGGATGGAACGCGCTCATCGTGTCGGAGTACATCCAGTACGCCCACCAGTTCTACGAGGTCCCGGGCCTCGGGTCCCTCCTGAACCACGCGGTCTATCCGACGCCGGACAACGAGATGCTGCTCCTGACAATCCTGACGATGATCGTCGTCGTCCTGGCGATGAACAAGCTCCTGTGGCGCCCCCTGTTTCGCCGGGCGAGCACCCGCTTCCGACTCGAGGTGTGAAGCCTGGTCGACCGCCCGCTGTTGCAAGTCAAGGACGTCGCGAAGTCGTTCTTCGAGAACGGCAAGGAGTTCAAGGTCCTCGACCTGGTCCGATTCGACCTTTCGGAACGCGACTTCGTCTGCGTCGTCGGGCCCTCCGGCAGTGGCAAGTCGACTTTGCTGCGGATCATCGTGGGCCTCGAGAAGCCGACCGCAGGCGAGGTCCTCTTCGAGGGTGAGCCGATCCGGGCGGACAACCCGCAGGTCGCGATGGTGTTCCAGTCCTTCGCCTTGTTCCCCTGGTTGAGCGTCGAGCAGAACGTCGAGCTCGGCCTCGAGGCCAAGGGGACGCCTCTGGAGGAACGACGGAAGATCGCCCGGAAGTTCATCGACGCGGTCGGCCTGACCGGGTTCGAGGACGCCTTCCCGCGCGAGCTCAGCGGCGGCATGAAGCAGCGGGTCGGCATCGCGCGGGCCCTCGCGATCGAGCCGCTGCTGCTGTGCATGGACGAGCCTTTCTCGTCCCTCGACCCGCTCACCGCCCAGAACCTGCGTGACGAAATCCTGCAGTTGTGGACGAATCCGGACCTCCCCCCGAAGGCGGTCCTGATGGTGACCCATGCGATCGAAGAAGCCGTCTACATGGCGGACCGCGTGATCGTCCTCTCGAGTCGACCGGGCCGCATGATCGCCGAGCTGGAAATCGACCTGCCGCGACCCCGGAATCGGAAGGAGCCGGAATTCTACGGCTGGGTCGACGAAATCTACTCGCTCATCGTGTGATTGGAGGAGGTCAAGTGTCTAATAGCGGCAATGACGATGGGCGACCGGGCATGCTGACCGACTTTCATCCCTTCGCCAAGGTGTCCGTAGGCCAGATCCTCGGCTTGGTCGAGGCGATCGATGAGGTCGGGGGCGTGGCCGACGTCGCGACGATCTCCCAGGAAGTCGAGATGGACGTGGACCGTCTGGGACCCATCCTCGATGCCGCCGAGTTCCTCGGCCTCATGACCGTCCACGAAGGCGACGTGCGGATGACCGACCTGAGCCGCAAGCTCCTGAGCGCGAACGTCCGCGAGCGAAAGGCGATCCTGCGGGAGATCATCGACGACATCCCCGATTTCCGGATGATCACGGACATGGCGCGAAAGGCGGGCCGGCCCCTGACCCGGAAGGAGATCATCGAGGCGCTCTCGGCGCACGTCGGAAGCCATCGGGCCGCGGATCTGTTCAAGGCCATGGTCTACTGGGGCCGCTACGTCGAGCTGCTGCGGTACGACAGCCAGTCGGAGGAGCTGACCCTCCGAACGCCGTCGAAGTAGCCGCGGTCGTGTTCTCAGGATTGTGACCGGCGCAAAGCGTTAAGGCCCTTCCGCCCGATTCCCTCTGTGAGGGGTTCGGCCGTGGGGGAGACCGCGAGCGACGGGTCGGCGTACGCTCGAGGGGCGAGCCTGGTCTAAAACGACATGGCTTTTGTGAGAGTCTTCCGAATACTGTTGATCGTCGGCGGCGTCCTCGCCCTCACCGGGGTCTCGCTCGTCTTCTCGTCCCTCGGTTCTTCCTCGTCTTCGACGACGTCCATCCCCGCCGGCTTCCGGTACTACATGTACTACGAGGTCAACATCCTCGGATCCGGCAGTCTTCGGGGAGATTACCAGGAAATCTCCGGCGGTTCGCTGGATCTCTTCGTCATGACGCAGGAGCAGTACGATTACTACCGCACCGGGGCGAACTTCGGGAGCTTGTGGTCCCTCGGGAGTTCGCGGGGCGGCACGATCGACGTATCGCTCCCCGGAACGGGGCGGTATTTCCTGGTCGCGGACCACGGGACCTCGTATGAGCAGACCGCGCAGGTCGTCCGGCTCACCGTGCACCTGAGCGGGATCAACCCGACCACGTTCGGCTCGGGACTAGCGATGCTCGGCGTGGGGCTTTCAATCGGATCGTGGGGCGTCCAACGCTGGGTCCGATGGCGCAGCCGTCCCTCCGTGGCAACCGCGCATGCGGCTCCCTTGCCGGAAGCGAGGCCGCCGCCGGGCCTCACCTAGGCGATCGTCATTCGTTGGCGCCGAAGAACTGTCGAAGGAGCGGATGCATCTCCATCATCTGCTCCCGGCCGATCGCTTCGTACATCTGTATCATGATGCCGACCGAAAGCAGGACGCCGGTGCCGGAGGCGTTCCCCACCGTCCCAATCATGTCGGCGCCCGCCGCGAGGGCGCCCACCGAGGCTCCAGAAATCACCGCCACGACCGGGATGTATCGGTCGAGCACGCGCCGCAGGATCCGCGGATCCCGCCGGAACCCGGGGATTTGCATGCCGCTCGACTCGATCTGTCGCGCCACGTCTTCGGGGCCCATGTTCGTCGTCATGATCCAAAATTTCGCGAACATGACGGAACCGCCGATGAAGACGAGCAGGAACACGAGGATATGCACGAACACCTGCCAGTACTCCAGGCCCCGCAGGTAGACCCCGTACGAGGTCGGATTGAACAGGGGGAGGAGCCAGTCCTGCACCCCGTTCACGTTCGAGAAGTAATATGCGAGTCCTCCGATGGGTGTCGTCCTCTGGATCTGTCCCGAGACCACCCGCGGGTCGGTCGCGTCCGGATACGCGCCGATCCAACTCGCGTGGCCGAGGATCGGCCATTCCGGATGTTGCCAGAATAGGAGGGAAAACATGCTGACGTTCGCGAGGACCGCCGCGACGAGGATGACCGGGATGTTCGACGCGTACATCAGGCGGATCGGATAGCGACCGCGGGCGCCGCGGGCCTGACCGTGGGCGAGGGGAAGCTCGATTCGCGTCGATTCGACGTAGGCCACGATGAAGAAAATCACGATCGTCCCGATCAACGCGATCAGCGGGTTCGGCGGTTGAACCATGATCTGCTCGATCCCGCCCTGGGCCAGGGAGCTCGCGGGCAGGTGTTGCAGGTAGTAGATCGTCTTCGGGATCGCGCCCGCCGGGACGACGCTCCCCGCCCGGGACGGTTCCCAGTTGAACGTGCCGGTGAAGATCTGCTGCGCCACGCCGCCCGCGATGAACAGGGAGATGCCCGACCCGATCCCCCACTTGGAGACGACCTCGTCCATCAGGAACACGAGGTAGGAGCCGCCGAACAGTTGGAGGATGATCAGGATCTTCGCGAGCAGGTCCCCGTGTCCCCCGGCGATGAGGCCGAAGAACAGGGATCCGTTCAGCGAGCTCACGAACCCGCTCGCGGGCGTCAGGAACCCGAACACCTGCGGGACAGCCTCGACGAAGATCATGACGATGACGAGGAACTTCTGCGTGCCCTGGTAGACGCTCTTGTCCTCGTCGTCCTGGAGGTTGAGGTTGATGATCTTCGCGCCCGCGAAGAGCTGCATGATGATCGAGGCCGTGACGATCGGCCCGATGCCGAGGTGCATCAGCGAGCCTTGGGCACCGGCCAGGATCGCGCGGAGGCTCGAGAAGAAGTCGATGACGTTCGTCCGGTCGAGGCCGTAGATGAAGACGTTCGTCATGGCGAAGTACAGGACGAGGATGGCCAGGACCCAGAACATCTTCGTGCGGAACTGCACGTGGCCCTCGGGCCGGCTCACCGCGGGCAGTCGATCCGTCAACGGCTTGAGCGCGTAGAGGCGACTTTTCTTCTGTTCCTCGAGGGGCATCGCTCACTTCCCGGCGGCGGCCGGGAGCACGACCTCCCCGCCGGCGTCTGCGACTTTCGCGAGGGCGGCCTCGGAGGCCTTCGCCACCGTGATGCGCATTGCCACGGCTACCCGGCCCGACCCTAATAGTTTGTCGATTCCGGCCGCGGTCAGGTCGACGTGGATTCGAGAGTTGTCCTTGGTCGCGTGCCCGGCGGCCTCGAACTCGGCAAGCCGACGAGCGAGGTCCTCGAGGTCGATCGCCGTGACGGGGTGCATCTGAGCGTGGCGGGTGAAGCCGTGTCGACCGAAGTGTTCCGGATCGTACTTGATCATCGACTTGAACTTGTGTTTGTGGAGCCCCGCGTTCCCGGTGCCGCCACGGCCTCCCGCGCCTCGGCCATGCTTCTTGCCGCGGCCGTGCGTGCGGCTCCCTCGAAGCTTGCGCGTCCTACTGACCATCCGTCGTCTCCTCCACGACCATCCTCACGAGGAGCGGGTTGATCGCTTTTCCCCGGTACCCGAGGTCCCCGCCGTCGTGGTATCCGCGCTTGATCCCGCGGTAGCCCTTCCGAGGGGGCGGCAGTCGGATCACCGGACGCAAGTCGCGGACGTCCGCGACACGTGCCTCTCCTTTCACGAGGGCTTGACTGAGATCCCAGATGGATTTGTATTCGCTGTGGGACTTCACGAAAGCGTCGTCGATCGGCCGGTCTCCCACCTGTCGGCCGCGTTTCAGCAGGAGTTTTGCGAGGACCTCGGGATCGACCTCTCCCCAGGTCACGTAGTCCTTGACGAGCTGGAGCATCCCGCGGTAGGTGGGATCCTGCGGCACGATCGCGCAGTGGTTCTGCCGTGTGAGATGCAGGAGCCGGAGCGTGTCCTTCACCTCGCGGCGAAGATCGCCCTTGCCCCGGAGACGCAGGACGGCGAAACTCATTTCTCAGTCTCCGTGTCCTCGGTCGCGACGTCCTCGCCCTCCTTCGCCTCTGTGAGGTCCTCGCCTTCGACCTCGACTTCCTCCGGGAGGGGCGCTCCTTCCACCGCCGGGACGGGGGGCGCCACCGCGACTTTGCGGATGAACACCTGCTCCGCTCCCGACTTGATCTTCAACCGTTCGGTCTGTTCGACCCGGACCTTGAGTTCGGCGGTGCGACGGAGGGCCGCGAAGGTGGCGAGCGCGTAGTTGACCGTGGTCTTCGTGTGGCCTTTCGTGAATCCCCAGGCGTCGGTGATGCCGGCGAGGCGGAGGACGCTCTTGGCGACGTCCCCCACCGCGAGGCCGACGCCTTGCGGTGCGGGCTTGAGCGTCACTACGACGGATCCGCTCCTGGCCGTCACGCGGAACGGCAGCGAATGGGCGCGCTGACAACCGCACTCCCAGGAGCCGCAGCCGCGCTTGATCTCGATCATGTTCAACTTCGCGTTATCGATCGCCCTTCGGATGGAAGGTCCGACCTCGCGGCCTCGCGCGCGGCCAAGGCCCGCGAACCCATCCTTGTTCCCGACGATGCACGTGATGACGAAGTTCACACGGCGGCCGGAGTCGGTCATCCGCTGGACCATGTTCACGTCGAGGACCTCGTCCTCTGTCTCCGGCAAGAGGACGTCAACGATCTCGGGCTCTCGGATGGGCAGGCTGGTCTTGATCGCGTCCCCGAGACTCGTGATCTCCCCGGCGAGGACGATGCGGCCCAGCTTCGTCTTCGGCACCCAGGCCGAGAGGTCCCGCTCCGGGCGGGCGGCCCGCGCTTCTCTGCGGCGGCCGCCCCTCCGCTGCGGCATCAGGGAGCCTCCAGTTTCTTCTTCACAGTGTCGAAGAGCTCACCCAATTCGGCCCTGATGTGCGTCCCGCGGACGCGGTCCTTCGCCGGCAACACCTCCGGGCTATGGGGGACCGCGACCCCGGAATCGAGGAGGCCCTGGAGGGCGGCAAATAGCCGGCCTCCGGGCGAGGGCCTCTGCCCGCCGATGTCGAGGATCGCTTCCTTCAGGCCATGCGCGGAAGCCCGGCGGCCCGCGAGATAGCCGGTCAGATAGGCCGCGGGCAAATTCCCCGTTCCCGCGGACCAACCATGCTCCTTGAGCTCGAGCGACTGGGCGGTCGCGAGCACACGGTCTCCGGTGTCCTCCGCGACGACCAACTGCACGATCGTTTGCCGCAAGGTCTTTCGGACCACCGCCCGAGGCTTCCCGCTCCGGAGGAGCTTCGATCGTACGCGGTAATCGGTCCGGCCCTCCCGCCGACGACGGAAGGGCACCCGATAGTGAGGACCCTGTGTCATTTCGCCACCCCTTCTCGCAGGACGCCCGCGGCCCGCAACTGCTGGTCCAGGTGGGCCTTCGATTTGAACATGCCGCCCTTCGATTGGGCGTAGAACCGGCGATACGTCCGCACGTCGATCCGGCCCTGCGCCTTCAGCTCGCGGAGATGCCGTCGCATGGAGCGGATGAGGCCGATCCACCGCGTCTTCCGCGGCGTGCGCGCGTTGAGCGCGCCTTCTCGGGAGCCATGCCCCCGGCGTCGGCCTTTCGCCCGCTGGGCCGCTCGGTGGCGGGCCCGCCCGCGGGAGACGCCGCGCACGGCCCTCTTCTGGATCACATTCCGGCGGATGAGCGCGCGGACCCCATCGCGCGTAATCGCGTCGAGGATGTTCTCTTGCTCCTTCGGGTCCGGGCTGATGTACACCCGGTTCAACCCGACCTTGAGGATCGAGGCGGCGAGTCGACGCTGGTAGTCAAACCTCATTCGGTCACCATCCGGTTGAGGATGCGCAGCCCCTTGTCGTCGCAGGCCTTCTCGATCAGTTCCCGCTTCCGCGTGCCGACCCCGTGAGCGATGCGGACGGCCTGTTTCGTCGCATCGAGTCCCTCGAGCTGTCGCTCGTTATGGACGAGGATCTCTTGGAAGCCACTCGGATGGAGACCCCGGACGGCCTTCGGGCCCCGGTAGCCGATCGATGGGACATTCCAGCGGTATCCGAAGTGGCGTCGCAACTTGGACTGACCGCCCTGCGGCTTCCGCCACTCGTCGCCGAACATGCGGTACCGGAACCACTCCTGGCGCCGGAACTTCGGGCGGACCGCATTCTTCGCGCTGCGCAAATCGAGGAGCTTCCGAAGGCGTTCGTCCAGCTTGGGCTTGGCCCGAGCCTCGTGGACGCGCTCCTTCTCTCCCTCCTCTTCTTTTTCCTCCTTCTTTGGCTTTTTCCGCAGGGCAGGCTCCTTCGCGGGCTTCTCCTCCGCCTTCTCCTCTTTTTCCGGCTCCTTCGGCTCGGCCGCCTTCTTCGCCTCGCGGGCCGCCTTCGCTTCCTCTTTTGTGAGGAATGCGAGGAGGCGCTTTCGGAGCTCGTCGACCTTGCCTTCCGTGCTCAGCTCGTACTTGTCAGACCACGCGACCAGTTCCGCCTTCTTTGCGGCGCGGACCTCGGCGGCCGTCGGGAGGGGACCTCGCGGCTCCGGCGGCTTCTCCGGGAGCGTGGCCTTCTTGACTTTCTTCGCCGGTTTTGGTTCTTCCTCGGCCATCCTATGCCTCCCCGGCCTTCTTCGTGATGTAGATGCCGTCCTGGAAGATCCGCGGATCGAAGCCCCGGATCCGCGTCGCCAGCTCGATGTTCGCGGCGGTCTGACCGACCGCTTCGACGTCCGGGCCGCTGAGGAGCACCTGGTCGCCTTTCACCTCGACCTTCGTCTCCCCGACGATCCGCGTCTTCCGCGGGAACTTCTCCCCCAGGAAGTTTTCGATGATGAACTCGGACCCCTTGACGGTCGCCTTGACCGGGAAATGACTGTACACGATCTTCATCTCGTACTCGAAGCCCTGCGTCACGCCGACGATCATGTTCCGGAGGTGGGCCGCGAACGTCCCCACGAGAGCGCCCTCCCGCCGCCGCGGGAATTCGCAGCGGACCTTCGCCTGTTTCCCGTCGACGAGGATCCGGATGCGCGGATGGGACAGCGCGCGACGCAACGAGTGGCCCTTGCCGGTGACGACCACGAGGTCGCCTTCCATGCGGACCTGCACGTCCGCGGGGATGTCGACCAATTCCTCCTTCAATCCTGCGACCGGCATCGCCCACCTCAATAGACGTAGGCGAGGAGTTTCCCGCCCACGCCCACCTCCTTCGCTTTCGTCTGAGAGATGACGCCTTCCGTCGTCGTGAGGATGAGGACCCCGAAATCCTGCGCGGGCAGGTACCGCGCCTCGTACTTCTCGAGCTCCTTGCGCTTGACCGCGAAGCGCGGCTTGATCACACCGCAGTTGTTGATGCTCCCGACGAGGCCGACCCGGTACAGGTTCCCGCGGCCGTCCTCCACGAGTTCGAACGAGCGAATGTACTCGTAGTCCTGCATCACCTTGAGCACGCGGCCGATCAGCTTCGACGCCGGCCGGATGACGCACTCGGTCTTGCCGGCCGACTCGGCGTTGCGGATCGTCGCCATCGCATCGTTGAGTGGATCCTGGAGCAAACGATCACCTCAGCTGTACTTCCGGAAGCCGAGCTCGTAGGCGATCTCGCGGAAGCACTGGCGGCACAAGTGCAGGCCGTAGCGGCGGACGATCCCCCGCTTCCGTCCGCAGCGGAGGCAGCCTTTCTTCCGGCCGAAATCTTTCGTCCGGTTCACTCGACCACCTCGACCTTGAAGTGCACCTTCATGAACTCGATGCCTTCCGATCGGGAGACGCGGTGGGAGCGAGGGATCCGTCGCGCTTGGATGGCTCGACGGGCGACGCGCCAGCCGGGCCGTTGCAGGCTCACGCTGACGTCCATCCCGAACACGCCGATCTCGGGATCGTATTTCATCCCGGGGAAGTCCGTGTAATCCTGGATTCCGAAGGATACGTTCCCGCGGGCGTCGAAACTGTAGCCCGGGAGGCGGTTGTTCCGGATGTCGAGGGCGGACTTCAGGAACGACTCGGCGCCCTCGCCGCGCAACGTGACGCGCGTCCCGATCGGCATGTTCCTTCGGACGCCCCAGTCGCGGACGGCCTGGTGGCTGAGCGTCTGGACCGACTTCTGCTTCGTCACGAGCTCGAGCACCTTCTGCGCCTTGACGAGCTTCTCGCCCGCCTCGCCGACGCCGACGTTGACCACGACCTTCTCGACCCGGATCTCGCGCATGCCCGCCATCGTCCCACCTAGATCGCCGGAGCCTCCGGCGTCTTGATCGTGGGCCCTTCCGTCCCGAGGACGAACACCTTGTGGATGTCCGTCGAGAAGCCTTCCGTGAACGTGACGATGTTCGCCCGCGGGTTCCGCGTTCGCTGGACCTCGAGGACGTGGGCGATCTCTCCGACGTGCTGGCCCGCGGTCACCAGGACCGGCGCGCCCTTGCTCAGTTCGTAGTGCTCGACGACCTTCTGGCCGGGGACGTTCATCTTCACGGTGGTCCCCGTCTTGTACGAATCCTTCGGGAGGACCAGGTTCCGGCCGTCGTGCAGGTTGATCTGCGTCTTCCCGCCCCGCACGGTCGTCTTGTCCTCGACGCGGCACAGTTTCCACGTGGCCTCGCCCTCCTCGATGCCGACGAGCGACATGCGGCCGCGGGTGTCCACGAGCATGCGATAGTGGGCCTTCGTCTGGCTCAAGGTGAGCACGTCCATCAGGCCCACGGGGAACTTGGGATCCGTCACGGCGCGCCCGTCGACGAGGACGCCGCGGTTGTTCAGGATATGCCGGGCCTCGCGGGCGGTGTCGCAGACCTTGAGCATGTCCCGGAGGATCGAGCCGAGCGGCACGCTCTCGCCGATCCCATGCGGGCCGGGCGAGGGACGGACGATCCAGAAGTGGGTCTTGCGGGGGATCGACCAGGACCGCGGGGCGGGCAGTCGCTTGAGGTGCTTCTTCACTTCGATTTCTCCTCGAGCTTGCGTCGACGCCACGCGTCCGTGTCGTCCATTCGGATGATCAGGAGATTCGAGGCGTGCAAGGGCCTCGCGACCTTCTTCTCGTCGACCTTCTCGATCGTGATGCCCTCGATGACGACGGTCCCGTGCACGCGATCCACGGAGACCACCTTGCCCTCCCGCCCGCGGAATCCGCCCCGCATGACGCGGACGGTGTCGCCCTTGCGGACCGGCAGCGCTCGCGGGAGGCGTCCCTTCGCCTTGTCATGGAGCTCCGCCGAGAGGTGGGAGGAGGCGAGGATCCGTTTCACATGGAGGGGAGCGTTGGCCGCCTGTTTCCGTTGCGTCCTCGGTTGTATGCTCGTCATGCGATGCCTCACACGATCATGCTCGCGGTCGCCGCGACGCGGGGCCACCGCTCGGCCGCCTCGCGGGCGACCGGTCCCTTGATGTCCGATCCCTTCACCTCGCCTTCCGGGGTCACGATCACGCACGCGTTGTCCTCGAACTGGACCATCATCCCCTCGGGGCGCCGGAAGGGGCGACGCTGGCGCACGACGACCGCGTTCATCACCTGCTTTCGCGTCTCCGGCGTCCCCTTCTTCACGGCGACGACGAGGAGGTCGGCGATGCCCGCGGACGCGAGCCGGTTCCGCACGCCGCGGTACTTCATCACCTCAATGATCTCGACGATCTTCGCGCCGGTGTTGTCGATGCATTCAAGGCGCGCGCCTTTCGGGAGGCCGCGCATCTGGCGTCCGGGAAGGCCCTTCACGCCGCGACCCCCTGGTTGTGGATTGCGACGAAGTGCACGGTCTTCCCGAGAGGCCGGCACTCCATCGCGACGAGGCGGTGCCCGACCTGGAGGCCGAGACACGGCGGAGCGTGGACATTCAACCGTCGCGTCCGCTTCTCGAATCGTTCGAACTTCTGGATGTACCGAAGGTACTCCCGCTCGATGACGACCGTATTCTGCATGCGGGTCGAGACGACGACGCCTTCGAGCATCTGGCCGCGCACGGGAAGGCCGCCGTGGAACGGACACTTGCGGTCCGTGCAAACCTTCGCGGGGGAGGGGACGTCAATGCCGATGTCGCGGGCGCCGGGGGCCGATGGCACCGCCGCCGTGGCCGCCTTCCGTCTCCCCTTCTTCTCCGCCATGAACCTCACCGAGCCTTCTTCACGCGGTCTTCCGGCCGAAATCGGATGTCCGCCCCGTCGATCTCGAAACCGCCCTGGACTTCGAAGCGGAAGCGGCTCCCTTCCTTCGGAATCCGTTTCTCGTCGCCACGGATGTCGAGTACGAGGGTGTTCCGCGTCTCATCGACGACGCGTCCGCGAAGGTGCTCCTGGCTGGGGTCCGTCGCCGCGACGACCTCGACCTGGAGCCCGATGAGCTCGTGCTTCCGAAGGTTCACGAGGTCCCCTCCTTTTCCGTCTCCTTCGGCGCGGGCGCCGGGGCGGTCCCGAGCCGCCGCTCCTCGGACAGGATCGTGAGGATGCGGGCGATGTTCTTACGAAGGGCGCGGATCTTCCCGGGATTCGGGGGCGCGCCGCCCATCGCCGCGACGCCGCGCTCGTGCATCAGCTCGTCTCGAAGTTCCGAGAGCTTCTTGCCGAGCGTGTCGGCGTCCATCGCCCGGATTTCCTTCGTGCGCAGCAGGGGCATTAGGCGTCGTCGCCTCCGCTCGGCTCGACGTCGGCGTCCACGCCGAGCGCCTTCACTTCCTTCGCGACCTTCTTCAACCGCTTCGAGGCGACCTTGCCGCGCTTCACCTTCGTCTCGGGCGCCTTCGGCTCCTCCACAATGAGGGGTTCCGGTTCTTCGGGTTCGCCCTCGGCGGGAACCGTTGCGGGGACCGCTTCGGGCTGGGGCTGCGCCCGCGCGATGAGGGCTGCCTCGGCCATGGCGGCGGCCGCGGCCACGTATTCGGCCGACGGCTGCTTGATCTCGATCTCATCGGGCAGCTTCGCCCGCGGGTCCATGATTTCGACCGTCACGCCGATGATCCCGGGCTTGAGTTTCGCCGCCGCGAAGCCGCGGTCCATCCAGAGGTTGCGCGGCTCGCCGCAGTACTTGATGTGGCCGGACTTGAACTTCTCCCTGCGGTGCCGCTGCCCCGTCAGCTTGCCTGCGATGACGACGAGGCAGCCTTTCGCGCCGGCCTCCATGATCCGTCGCACGGTCGAATGGCCTGCCCGCCGGAAATGCCAACCGCGCTCGAGCGCGTTCGCGAGCTTCTCCGCCATGATCTGTGCGTTGAGGGCCGGGCTTCCGACCTCCTGCACTTCGATCTGGGGATTGTCGAACTTGAATTGACGTTCGACGGCCTCCGTGAGGCTCTTGATCGCCCCGCCCTTCCGCCCGATGACGAGGCCCGGTCGCTCCGCGAGCAGCGTGACGCGGGTCCCCATGGGAGTCCGCTGGATGTCGAGGCCGCCGAACCCGGCCCGGCGGGTCTCGCTCATCAGGTATTGTCTCCGGCACCTACTCCACCTCTTCGAGGACGATCTCCAGATTGACGGTGTCTTGATTCCACGGACTGCTGCGCCCGTACGCGCGGGGTCGGTAGCCCTTCGACGTCGGGCCCTTGTGGGCGTTGATGACCGCGATGACCATCGTGTCCGGATCCTCCTTCCCGGTGAACTCCGCGTTCGCGACGGCGCTCTCGAGGATCGTGAGGAAGGCCTTCGCCGCTTTGACCGGGTAACGCGCCGGCCCGATGCCGGACTTGTGCGCGACCCACCGCCCGTACGTTCGCATCGGCACCGCCTGCTTGAGGGAGGCCACGTTTTCCAGGTATTCGCGAGCCTTCTCCACCGTCCGGCCGCGAAGCTGCCTCGCGAGCTCGATCGACTTCTTCCATGCGATCGGGAGGTCTCGGCCGTACGCTCGGGCCATCGTCTCGATCTTGTATTCCACCGTGTACCCGAGCTTCGTCATTCGATCCTCACTTCAGCGGCATGAACTTCGACGAGCGCGTCGCGCCGACGCCCGGTCCGCTGTGGACCACGGGCTTGCGAGTCATCGCGAACTCGCCGATGAAATGGCCGATCATCTCGGACTTGATCTCGACCGTCACGAACTCCTTCCCGTTGTGGATCGCGACCTTCTTCCCGATGAAGTCGGGCAGGATCGGCACGTCGCGGCAGTGCGTCCGGACTGCCGTGTCGGTCCCGTTCGCGCGGAGCTTCTCGACGAACGTCAGGCGCTCGTCATCAAGGCCGCGGATGAAACTCCGGCGAGGACGCGCCGGCAGGAGCTCGATGATCTCCTCGAGCGTCATCGCCTTCATCTCGTCGAGCGTGTAGCCGCGGTAGGTGAACTCTTTCTTGCGTCGCGTCTCCACGAGGCCCGCGCGCTTCCGCAACTTCCTCCGTGCCGCCTTCGCGAGACCGCCCATCTTCTTCGCCATGCGTTTACCTCCGTCGTCGCTTCTCCTTCAGTCGCTTCGGCTTGGGGGACATCCGGCCGACCTTCCGGCCGGGAGGAGCGTCGAATCCGACGGTCGACGGCTTGCCGACGTGCTGGTGCGATCCGCCTCCATGCGGATGGTCGACGGGATTCATCGCGACCCCGCGGACCTTGAAGTAGGGCTTGCTGAAGGACTGGAAGGAGAACCATTTCT
The DNA here is from genome assembly GCA_005878615.1 of Methanobacteriota archaeon. Lineage (GTDB taxonomy): Archaea > Thermoplasmatota > Thermoplasmata > RBG-16-68-12 > RBG-16-68-12 > RBG-16-68-12. The sequence continues at coordinate 31,148 of VBLT01000120.1, read as the reverse complement.
TGCCGGCCTTTGTGAAGGGCTTGTCCCCGCGGCCCGCGCCGGCGACCGCGCCGATTGTCGCGCGGCAATCGGGATGGAACGATCGGAACTGGCCCGACGGCAACTGGACGACGGTCCGATCTCCCTGGCTCACGACGACGGCCTGCGTGCCCGCGGCGCGGACGAAGCGGCCCCCGTCTCCCGGCATCGCCTCGAGATTGTAGACGAGGGTCCCTTCGGGGATCTCGCGCAACGCCATCGTGTTCCCGCGGTCGAGATTCGGAGGGCCGTGGGTCACCGGCTGCCCGACGGAAAGCCCGTCGCACGCGATCATGAGCACTTCGTGGCCATCGAACCGCACCCGCGCGAGCGGGGCCGTGTGGCCCGGCGCTTGGAAGATGGCGGTCACGACGCCGGTGCCGCGGAGATGCGGGTGCACGACCGGACCCGGATGGCGGTGGCTCGGCGACCGATACGTCGGCGAGGTCCCGCGGCCGCGGCGCTGGCCCGGAAGGTTCTTGCCCATCAGAACACCCCAATCCGCATCCCGATTTCTTCCGCGGAGAACTCCGGCTTGAGTTTGATGATCGCGTGCTTGCCGTCCCTCCGGACGAACGTGTTGACCTTCTCGACCTTGACCTGGAACAGTTCCTCGAACGCCTTCTTGACCTGGTCCCTCGTCGCACGGCGGATCACGAGGAACTCGAGGCGATTTCCGTCCTTCAGGTTCTGAGCGGGCGTGCCCTGGAGCATGTTGAGCGTCTTCTCGGTGACGTAGGGATGGATGAGGATCTCGTGCGGTTTCATGGCTGCCAACTCCGCAACACTTCGAGGGCTCCCTCGCTGAATACCGCGAGTCGGCCCGGATCGCCGCCGGGCGCGAGCACCTCGGCGTTCAGGCCCGCCGGGCTGACGACCTCGACGCCCGGGAGGTTCCCGAACAACCGGCGCACCTTCTTCGGGTCTTTCACGACGACGAGCAGGCTCCGCGGCTGGCGGTACCTCCGGCCGCGCATCTTGCCGCGACCGGCCCGGACGTGGCGGCCCTCCTTCGCCCGCTCGACGTCCGAAAGCACGCCGAGGCGATCGAGGATCTTGACACCCTCCCGGGTGGCGCCCCCCTCCGGCTCGAGGGTCTCGAGCCCATCTTCGACGATGACGGGGAGGCTCAGCTCCTCCTTGAAATGGTGGCCGCGCGCCGCGACGATCTCCGATTCCTTGAGCGCGGCCAGGGCCGCGTTTCGGGCCATCCGCCGCTCCTTCTCGTTGATCTTCTTGGCCCAGACCTTGTCCGGGCGAGGAGGGTGCGCGCGGCGGCCTCCGACGGTGCCCGGCGCCTGCGCGCCGGTCATCGAACCGCGGAGCCGCGGCACGCGGGACACTCCGTGCCCCTTGCCCGACCAGCGGACGGAGTGGCTCAATCCCGACCGGAACGCGGAGCCGTAGGGCTGGCGTCGATTCGCCTGCGCCGCGGTGACGGCCCGGCGGATGAGGTCGGATCGAACGTCGCCTTGGAAGATCGGCGGGAGGTCGACGGACTTGACCACGTCGCCGTCGAGGGAATAAACGTGAACACGACCGCCTTCCGGACGCGGGGTCTGCTTTGCCTTCGGGGCTTTCGTCGCCTTCGGCGGCTTCTCCGCTGCGGTCGCCTTCTTCCGTCGCACCCGCGGCTTCGGCGGCGCCTTCTCGTCTTCGGCGGACGCCTCCTTCTTGTCCTTCGCGGGGATGCCTCACACCCCCTGCTTCGATTCGCGCGAGAGGTACGTAAGGTCGGGAGACTTTTCCAGTTTCACATAGCCAACTCGGGCAGCATCTCGGAGGCGGATGAGTCGTTTCGCGGGGCCCGGGATCGAACCATGGAGCAGCACGTACGAATTGCGGACGATCCCGTACGAGAGGAACCCGCCGCTCGGATTAATCTCCTCACCCTTCTCGCCGATCTTCAAAATCCGCTTGTTGTACTCGGTGCGCTGATGGTACCCGAACTGTCCGCCTTGCGGGACCGTCGGCCGCACGTACCCCGGCTGAAAGTTCCCGAGCGTCCCGATGTTCCTGCGGTGCTTCGAGTTCTTGTGGCTCAGGAGCCGCGTGCCCCATCGGGTGTGGTGCCCCTTCCACCCCTTCCCTTTCGTGATCGCGGCGACATCGACCATCGATCCTTCCCGACAGAATTCCGTGACGGCGATGTCCGTCCCGAGCAGCTGCTTCGCGTACTTGATGCGGTCCTCGATGGAACCGCCGCCGACCCGATTCTCCATGAGATCCGGCTTCTTCTTCGGCACCCCGGTCAGCAGCGCCGGCTGCGTGTAGGTGATGAGGCGCACGTCGTCGATTTGCGCGGGATCCACCTTTTTCCATGCTTCCCCCGCGTCGTAGTCCTTCGGAATCGGGAAGACCCTTCGCAGTTCCTTGTCGAGCTTCGGGCTCCACACTTCCGCCTGGGTCCTCAGGCCCTCGGGCTCCCGATGGTAGAGTCGAACCGCCGCCACGTGCATTGGAGGGACCTCGAGGACGGTGACGGGAATCTGGACCTCTTGACCCGACGTGGTCGACGTGGGCCGGTAGTCCACCACGATCGCGTGCGTCATCCCCGCCTTGTAGCCCGCAAAGCCCTGGACCTTCGGGCTGCCGCCGTCCAGGTCGGGCCAGCTCGAGAAGTGGGGAATCGGGCTCTCGCTGCGCTTGCGGGGCGAAAAGCCCATCGAGCCGTGTCGTGGTCGGTGTTCCTTCGGCATCGGCGAGTCCTCCGCGTAAAGCGATCTCTCGTCGCGTGCAACGAGCCGCGGGCGAATGCCACGCCGCCGTGACGCTTCCTGCGGGGCCCAGAAGTTTCGGGTTCGCATTTCCGGGATCCTCAGGCGGATTGCCCGGGGGGGCGTCTGGTCGGCGCGTTGGGCCGTCCCTATGGAGGGGGGCTATTTAGCTTTTTGGAGAGAGACGCGCGTCTCTCGGAGGAAATGCCCATTTCTCGCCGAACGGCGGCCCTCAACGGAGAAGGGCTTTCGGTTTCGCCTTCGGGAGATCGAGCGGCTCGATCGCGATCGGCCGTGGAGACTCCTCTTCACTTTCTTCGTCGCGTTCGAGTTCGGATTCGTCGGCGAGCGCCCGCCAGACCGCTTTCATCCGTTCGTCATAATATTCGTCGCACATCGGGCCACCTTCGGTCCCCGTATTTCGGCGAGGATACATCATCGTTTGCCATTCTCCGTCACGGAGTACGTTTCGATGAGGCCGGGCTCCGCGCGGCCAATCAATTATCCCCGAGGATAACGCTCCCATAACGTTTAAGCGGGTCTCGCCGGGTATGCCCAGTGCCAGGCGGGAATTTATGGATGTCAAGAGGATGAAGGTGAAGGTTTGTCTCATCGGCGAAGCCGCAGTCGGCAAGACCTCCCTCATCCGGCGATTCGTGCTCGACAACTTCGATGACAAGTACATTCAGACCCTTGGCACGAAGGTCTCGAAGAAGGAACTCGCCTCGCCCAGTCCCGACGGCACGGGCGAGCTGAAGATCGACATGACGATCTGGGACATCATGGGCCAGAAGGGATTCCGGGAGCTGCTCAAGGAGGCCTACTTCTACGGCGCTCGCGGCATTCTCGCGGTGTGCGACGTGACGCGCCGCAAGACGCTCGACGACCTGGACGACTGGATCGAGGGCGTCTACAGCGTGACCGGCAAGATCCCGATCGAATTCTTGGGGAACAAGGTCGACCTGAAGGACCAGCTCCAGATTACGGAGGACGAAATGGTCCAGGCCGCAAGGGCCTACGACAGCCCGTTCCATTTCACATCGGCGAAGGCCGGTGTCAACGTCGAGACCGCCTTCCAATCCCTGGCGGAGCGCGTCGCGAAGGAGCGATACGCGCGGAAAGTCGTCGCGGAAGAATAAGAATTATCATCGACGAGAATCGCGTCCTCACGGTACATAAGACGGAGTCCGTTTCGAGCCGCATGATGGCGACGCCCGCGGTGACCGGCCTGAAGCACGTCAAGGCCAAGGTGTGTTTGGTCGGGGATGTCGCGGTCGGGAAGACCTCCCTCATCCGGCGGTTCGTCCAGGACGAATTCGATGACCGGTACATCGCGACGGTCGGGACGAAGGTCACGAAGAAGACCGTCGAAGTGGAATGGCGGGGTGCGCCCGCGATGCTCGACATGATGGTGTGGGACATCATGGGCGAGAAAGGTTTCCGGGCCCTCCTCCGGGACGCGTACTTCGAAGGCTCGCATGGCGTCATCGCGGTCTGCGATCTGACGCGCAAGGACACGTTCTACGATCTCAACAACTGGGTTCAGATGATCCGCAAGCAGGTCGGGAACGTCCCGATCGTGTTCCTCGGGAACAAGATGGACCTCCTGGAACGGCGCGTCGTCAGCGAGGAGGAACTCGCGCGGATGGGCACGATCCACAGCGCCTCGCATTTCCTCGCGTCCGCGAAGACGGGGCATGGCGTGAACGAGGCGTTCCAAGCCCTCGCGGATGCGATCGGTCATCACGGCGACGCCTGAACCACGACAATTTTCGATCGCGTCGCACGCGTGTTATCCCCGAAGATAACCGTTGGGCAACGCCTTTATAACCTGAGGATAGTGCTCGCGATACGTCGAACCAGAGGATGGAAATGGACCGCCAGAAGATGAAGGTGAAAATCTGCCTCGTCGGGGAAGGCGCCGTCGGCAAGACGTGCCTGATCCGACGGTTCATCCAGGACCAGTTCGACGATCGCTACATCTCGACGCTCGGGGCGAAGGTCTCGAAGAAGGAGATCAAAATCGACGGCCCCACCGGCGGGTCCGATATCGACATGACCATCTGGGACATCATGGGCGAGAAAGGATTCCGCGAACTCCTCAAGGAGGCCTATTTCCACGGGGCCCAGGGAGTCCTCGCCGTCTGCGACGTGACGAGGAGGCAGACGCTCGACGATTTGGCCGACTGGGTCGCGGCGGTGGTCAAGGTCACGGGCAACGTGCCGATCGAGTTCCTCGCGAACAAGGCGGACTTGAAGGACGAGATGGACCTGACGGAGGCGGACATCCGCCGGACCGCGGAATCCTACCACGCCCCCTACGTGTTCACCTCCGCGAAGACCGGACAGAACGTCGAGGACGCGTTCGCGAAGCTCGCCAAGATGATCGCCTCGCGCGCCGCGTAGATTCCACGGTCGAACGCGACACAAGTCCGCACGTTTTCGTGCACGGGATTTCCGTTTGTCGCGTGTTTTCTCTGGAGAAAATTCGGAATTGCGAGGGCGATCTTCGAAATCTCACCAATGTGTCCAAGGTCAAAGTGTTTAAGTAGAAGGCTCGTGTATTCAAACTGACCCTAGCGAGGGGCCGGTCAGAAGATGGTGGAGACAGCGGGAGAACCGGAAGAACTCCCGCCTGTGGATTCGTGGATTAACAAGGTCGACTTCCGGTCCACGGCGGAAGTGAAAATCCCCGAGCGGCTCGTGGACCAAGTCATCGGTCAGGAACGGGCCGTGGAAGTCATCCGCAAAGCCGCCGAACAGAAGCGGCATGTCATGTTGATCGGCGACCCGGGCACCGGGAAGTCGATGTTGGCCCGGGCGATGACGGAACTCCTGCCCCGGGACGATCTCCAGGACATCATCGTGTATCACAATCCCGAGGACCCGAACGAACCCAAGATCCGCGTCGTCCCCGCGGGCAAAGGCCGCGAGATCGTGAACGCCCAGAAGGCCGAGGCGATGCAACGCCGGGAACAGAAGGCCTCCATGGTGATGACGATCGTGTTCTTCATCATCGGCCTGAGCGTCATCCTCTCCTACCAATGGGGCGCGCCGGAGCCGAGCTTCCGCACGGATGCCCCGAATATCATCCTGTTCGGGATCCTCGTCGCGGCGATCATCTACATCGCGACGCGGTACACGGGCCACCGTCAGGAGAACCTGATGGTCCCGAAGCTCCTCGTCAGCCACACGGCCGATGAGATGCCGCCCTTCATCGACGCGACCGGGAGTCACGCCGGCGCCTTGCTCGGGGACGTCAAGCACGATCCCTTCCAGAGCGGCGGCCTCGAGACCCCCGCGCATGAGCGCGTCGAATCCGGCGCGATCCACAAGGCCCACAAGGGCGTCCTCTTCGTGGACGAGATCAACGTCCTCCGCATGGAGAGCCAGCAGAGCCTGCTGACCGCGATGCAGGAGAAGAAATTCTCGATCGTCGGCCAGAGCGAGCGGTCGTCCGGCGCGATGGTCAAGACGGAGGCGGTCCCATGCGACTTCATCCTCGTCGCCGCGGGAAACCTGGACGCGGTCCAAGGGATGCACCCGGCGCTGCGGTCCCGCATCCGCGGATACGGATACGAGATCTACATGAAGGCCACGATGCTGGACACGGAGGACAACCGCCTCAAGCTGGTCCGGTTCGTCGCGCAGGAGGTCTCGAAAGATCGGAAGATCCCGCACTTCGACCGCACCGCGGTCCTGGAAATCCTCCGGGAGGCCCAGCGAAGGGCCGGCCGCCGTGGACAACTCACCCTGCGCCTTCGCGAGTTGGGCGGATTGATCCGCGTCGCGGGGGACATCGCCCAGGAGGAAGGGACTCCCCTCGTGACGGCGAAGCACGTCCTGAACGCGAAGCGCATCGCGCGCTCCCTCGAGCAGCAGGTCGCGGACCGCATGATCGAGCGGGGCAAGGAGTACCAGACCTTCATCACGGAAGGATCGATCGTCGGCATGGTCAACGGTCTCGCGGTCCTCGTCGGCGACAACTCGATCGCGGAATTCAGTGGCATCGTCTTGCCCATTGCCGCCGAGGTGACCCCTGCGCAAGCGAAGCAAGGCGGGCGCATCATCGCCACCGGCCGGCTCGGTGAAATCGCGAAGGAGGCGGTCGAGAACGTCGCCGCGCTCATCAAGAAGTACACCGGCGAGGACATCTCGAACCACGACATCCACGTCCAGTTCGTCGGGTCCCGCGAAGGCACGGAAGGCGACAGCGCCTCGATCTCCGTCGCGACCGCGGTCATCAGCGCCCTCGAAGAAGTCCCGGTGAACCAGGCGGTCGCGATGACCGGCTCCCTGAGCGTGCGCGGACAGGTCCTGCCCGTCGGCGGCGTGACCGCGAAGATCGAAGCCGCGGCCGAACTCGGGATCGAGAAGGTCGTCATCCCGCGGTCGAACATGAAGGACGTCCTGCTGGAGGACAAGTACCAAGGGAAGATCCAAATCGTCCCCGTCGACACCTTGAGCGAGGTCTTGGAGCAAGCCCTCGTAGGCCCGAAGAAGTCGGGCCTGATCAGCAAGCTCGCGGCGCTCGTTCCCAAGATGACCCCGGACAAGCCCGGCCTCGGCGCAGTCCCCCACTGAGCTTCCGGAGAGAGCCTGTGGACGAGGGCCTGGAGCCGTTCGAATTCTCGGAACCGATGCCTTGCTACGAAGTCAACGCGGCCCTTGCGTCCGTCCACGATGACGGCCGTTGCATCCATTGCCGCAAGTTCCTCACGCTCGATTGCCCGTACATCGGACACTTCGTGGGAGACGAATCCGAATGACGGGACGCGCCTTCTTCATCGGCCGGTTCCAGCCGTTCCATCGCGGGCACCTCGCGATGGTGAGGCGGATCCTGGAATCGAACGAGGAGATCATCGTCGGAATCGGCTCGGCCCAGTACAGCCACACGGGCGAGAATCCTTTCACCGCCGGCGAGCGGTACGAGATGATCAAGAGAGCCCTCGACGCCGAGGGGATCCACAACTACCACATCGTCCCGATCCCCGACACCCACGTGCACAGCGTGTGGGTCAGCCATGTCACGTCCCTCGTCCCGCGCTTCGACGTTGTCTACACGAACTCCGACCTCGTCGTGCGGCTGTTCCGGGAGCACGGCCTGAAGGCGCTCTCGCCGCCGCTGCTGGACCGCGAGCGGCTCTCGGGGACCACGGTCCGCCATCGGATCCTCAAGGGCGAAGATTGGGAGTCCCTCGTCCCCGCGGTGGTCGCGGCGTACATCAAGGAGATCGACGGGACCGAGCGCATCCGCGAGACCCATAAGTACTCGACGCCGTACGGCACCCGCGAAAACCACGAGGACTCGTAAGAAAGGAACCCGTCCGCGACTCCCCTCGAGGACGGGCTTAGGCAAGCATCCCTCCAGACGAGGATTTCGTCCCGAGATTCCTGCCCAGAAGCAGACCAACCCCTTCGGGGATAAGGCCATATTACCAATTGGTTACCAGGCTTTGTTCCGTTCGGTACGGGCGTTTCGGGGAGCCAGTATCACCAATCCAGCTGGTAACCGCAGTACGGGTCGCCTCGGAGCATGCACGCGACCTTCGTCACGGTGGCCTCGATCTTCAGCATCTGGACGAACCCCTCGTACGCGCCCAACCACGCCGCGCAGCGGGCGGGGCTGCTGATCCAATCGTAGTTCTTGAGCAGGGCGCGATGCCCCTGGACCTCGACCTCGAGGCGTCCGTGGTTGAACTCCCGCGAGTACGCATTCGGGGACAACTCGAGCAAGAGCGTGAAGGGAATCACCTTTGAGATGAGGCGCTTGGCCGACGAAAAGTTCTTCGCCTCCTCGCGGAGCATGCGTCGAATCGTCTCGTAGGTGCCGTCTCCGAAACGCGCTTCGATCGCGACGCCAATCAGGATCTCGTCCGCGGCCGTCGACGTGTGGTGGGTCGCGACCCAATGGTGATAGTTCCGAAGGTGACCGCCTCGGATCATTGGCGCGACGATCCGGTCGCCCCGCTCCTCCGCGAGCTCTCCGAAGACTGCGCGGCCGAGGCCCGAGGCGGCATAGAGCCGACCGCGGCGCTGGCCCGCGACCCGCTCGACGAGGTCCGTGCGGACGAGTTGACCGAGCGCGCGGCTCACGTGCGGCAGGTGCAGCCCCGTCTGTTTCGCGACCTGCATGGGCGTCTTCGGCCCCGGGATGACGGCGGCGAGGACCGTTTCGCGCTGTCGACTCGCGAGGACGAACGAGAGCCCTTCGAGGAAATCCCGGGATCGCGTCTGCCCGCCTTGCATCGAAAGGCCCCTCCGTTTGAGGGATGCAAACGTTGGCTCATTACCCTTTCCTCAGGGAGCGGGGAGGACGTACGTCAGGAGGACGGGGACCAGGAGGGAGGCCATCAAATGGATGCGGCGCACGCGAAGGGCCACCGGCACGAGCCCGACCAGGCTCGCGACGGCCGCAACGGCGACACCTGGCCAACCGGTCACGACGAACAGGAGGCCCTCGATCACCGCGATGGAAACGATGGAAACTTTCCGCGGATCCCAGGTCGACCAGCGGCGCGCGATCCGTTGAGCCAGCCGGGCCGCCATCGGGGCCGCCAACGCAGTCGCGAGCGAAGTGGACACGACGAGCGCGACCAAGGTGGCCGGGATGCCGAAGCCGGACCAGGCCGCCGGATCTCCCGCGAGTTCCTTGACTCCGGCCGCGACGCCGCTGCGCGTCCGATGAATCATGAAGAGCACCGCGGCGCTCAGGAGGCCCGTCGACGCGGACACCGCCCCGAGGACGATCATGAATTGCCCCGGCCCGGTGCGGTTGCGCCTTCCGATCGATGCCAGGGTCGCGGCCGCGCCGCCGCTGAGGCCAGGGAGCCAGGAGATCGCCGCACCCGCGGCCGTCCCTCGCAACGCGCTGCGGGCATCGCTCCACGAAAGGCGACGCAGCGAATCGATACGCTGCGCCGGGATCCGACCCGAGTTGCCTCGGAGGCTGATGAAGAGCGTCGGCAGTCCGAAGAGGCCGGAGAAGAGAGGGAACAGCACGATGTTCGGATCGAGGGGGACCGTCCCGCGAAGGGTCAGGATGCCGAGGAGGCCCGCGAGGCCCTGAACCCACGCCGCTCGGAGGCCCCGCCGAATCCGGTGCCGTCCCCGGAACTCGGTGGCGAGGATCGCGCCGAGCAAGCCCAGGAGGAACAGCGCGCTCCACGGACGGAATCGGGCGGCCAGCTCGATCGGATCGCTCAGCACAAATCGGAGCGGGACCAGGAGGAGGACCGCGAAAAGGGTCCCGAGCGTCGCTCCGCGGGCCGCGAGCGCGACCGCCCTCGGGCCCTCTCCCGCCAAGAGGAGACGATGGCCCGGCAAGGTCGCGAGGGCCGTGTCCTCCGTCGGCGCGCCGAGGAACACGCTGGGAATGAGGCTCGAAACCCCGTGGGCCGCCGCCGTCGCGAGCAGGAACGAGGACAGCAAGGTCCCGATCGCCGCGGGATCCGCCGCGATCTCGGGGACGAGGATTCCGAGAAATCCAGCCCAGACGCCTCGCGTGGCCAGGAGGAGCGCGGCCACGTTGTTCACGTGAAGTCCGGGGGAGAGTCCGGTGAGCATCCCGACCGCGACGCCGAGGAGGACGACTCCGACGAAGGCTGCCAGGACGCCGAGGAGGTCCACGACGACAAACACAGATGCATCGGGTGAACGTCCCCGATGCAGGTAGCCTACATTCACCGCTGCGGCGCTCGGGGCCTTCCCCAGCCGCCGCCTCCGGGCGTCTCGATGATCAGGAGATCGTCCCGCCGCAGAGGGAGCGTGACCTTGGCCGGGAGCGTCTTTCGGCGGCCCTTTCGGACGAGCCGATTTCGCCCCGGCCGGCCGTCTTCGCCGCCCTTCAAGCCCCGGGGTCGCAGGGATCGTCGCTCGGAGAGGATCGATGCCGTCCCAGCTCGACCGAGGAACCGGACGGACCGACGCACGCCATCGCCTCCCGCGAAACGGCCGGCGCCTCCCGAGCCGGGGATGAGGCGATATTCCTCGACGCGGAGGGGCATCGCGAGCTCCAAGGCCTCGATGGGCGTGTTCCGCGTATTCGTCATGTGGGTGTGCACGCCGGACATGCCGCGGCGGAACGGGAGAGCGCCTTCGCCGCCTGCGATGGTCTCGTAGTACGAGAAAGGCACTCGGTCGACCGCGCCGATGGTGAGGTTGTTCATCGTCCCCTGGCTCTGGGCCGGTACCCGGTCCGCCAAGGGCTCCGAGAGGGCGAGGAACAGGACGTCAACGATTCGCTGGGAGGTTTCCACGTTCCCCGCGGCCACTGCGGCTGGGCTTCGGGGTCGGACGAGCAGGCCTTCCTCCGCGAGGACCCGGACCGGTCGATACGCGCCGGCGTTCCGCGGCGCGTCGGGATCCGTGACACATCGGACGACGTAATACGTGGCACTCAAGGTCACCGCGAACGGAGCGTTCACGTTTCCGCGGACCTGGCGATCCGTGCCTTGGAAGTCGACCGTCAAGCCCGAACCGCCAATCGTGACCTCGGCCCGGATGCGAATTTTCTGCGAGTCGCGGGAGCCGGCGGACTCGAGGTAATCCTCGGCGGCCCATGTCCCTCGCGGGAGCGTCTGGATGGCGGATCGCATGCGCCGTTCCGCATAGTCGAGGAGTTCCCCGATGTGGGACCGAAGGCGGGTCACGCCCCACTTGTCCGCAAATTCCGCGAGACGCCGGGCGCCCAGTTCATTGGCGGCCACCTGCGCGCGGAGATCCCCGAGTCGCTCAACGGGATTGAGGGTCTCCTCCCGGAACCGGTCGAGGATCGAGCGGCGCTCCTCGCCGCGGTCGAGGAACTTCTGCGGCTCCAGGACGATGCCTTCCTCCTCCAGATGCACGGCGTCCGCGGGCATCGATCCGGGCGCGATCCCGCCGATGTCTGCGTGGTGGGCGCGATTCGCCGTGAAGCCGACCAATTCGGTCCGGACGAACACGGGCCGGACAAGCGTCACGTCCGGGAGGTGCGTCCCGCCTCGATAGGGATCGTTCAGGATGACCTGGTCGCCCTCCCGCAACGTGCCGGGGAAATCCCGCAGGACCGCGTCCACTGCGGCGGGCATCGAGCCGAGATGGACCGGGATATGTTCGGCCTGCGAGACCATCCGGCCGGCCTCGTCGAACAAGGCGCAACTCGCGTCCATCCGCTCCTTGATGTTCGGCGAATAGGCGCTTCGTTTCAGCGCAACGCCCATTTCCTCCGGGATGAACGCGAATCCGGTCCGCAGGATCTCGAGTTCGGCCGGATTCATCGGGGCACCTCGACCTCGAGAAGGCCCAATCGATCCACGGTGAGGTGCGCGCCGGGAGGAACGACAGTGGTCGCATGGTCCTCCGCCACGATGGCGGGACCGTCGATCTCGCTCCCGACGCCGAGGCGCGACCGTTCGTGGACGGGGACATCATGCCATCCGTCGTCGAAAAGAACCCGGCGACTCCGCGGACGCGAACCGCGATGAAGAGGCGCACGCGGCCGGCGGAACGGACGTGGCATGCGGACCACGAGGCGGGCCGCGACGACCTCGATCGCTTCGCTCCGCGAGGCGTATCCGTACCGAAGCCGATGCGCTCGATGGAAGGCCCGCCTCAAGTCGCCGCGGATCGGAACGTTGATTTCGTAACTCTGCCCCTTGAATCGTAGGTCGACGCTCGATTCGAATTGAGCCCGACCCACATCGTGCCCTTGCGTCCGCAGCACCGAAATCGCCCGGTCACGGAACTCCTCGATCGCCGACTCGATGACCGTCTCGGCTCGCTCCAACGGTCGGAGGACGCTTCGCCCATACTCGGCTCGGATCGGAGAGATCAGGATGCCGTAGGCCGAGAACGCCCCAGGGAGGAAGGGCACGAGGACCGTCCGGACCCCGAGCTGTTGGGCGAGGGCGCATGCGTGCATCGGCCCGGCGCCGCCGAAGGCGAGCAACGCAAAATCCCTCGGGTCAAGGCCGCGACGGGCGAGGACCAGCCGCATCGCCTTCGCCATCGAGGCTTCGACAACCCGCTGGACGCCGAGGATCGCTTCGTCCCGGGAAAGATGCAGGGTCGATGCGAGGGCCTCGATCCCTTTTGTGGAGAGGGACCTGTCGAGGGGAAGCCGACCTCCGAGGAGACTCGGTCCAAGGGACCCGCCGACGAGGTCGGCATCCGTCACCGTGACCTGGGACCCGCCCGCACCGTAGGCCATGGGCCCCGGGGTCGCGCCGGCGCTCTCGGGTCCGACTCGAAGCGCGCCTCCCGGGTCAATCCACGCAAGGCTCCCTCCTCCCGCGCCCACGGACTCGATGTCGATGACCGGGATCGCAATCGGGAAGGTGTCGATCACGGCATCGGTCGTCCAGGTCGGCTCGCCCTTCGGGAGTGCGGAAAAATCTGCGCTGGTCCCTCCCATGTCGAAGGTGACGAAGTTCCTCGAATGGCTCCCTCGAGACAGGGCCGCGCCGGCGGCGACGCCGCCCGCGGGACCGCTGAGGACCAAGTCAACCGGTCGTCGGGCGACGGCCGAATGGACGGCCACGCCGCCTCCCGATTTCATCACGAAGAAGTCCTTTCGAATTGCGGCCCTCAACTCGGTCAGGTAGCGGCCGACGAGCGGTTTCAGGTAGGCGTCCAACACGGTGGTCGAAGCGCGCTCATACTCTCGAAATTCCGGGAGGACTTCGTGGCTCATCGAGACGGGGAGGTCGCCAAGGGCATCGCGGAGGATCCGCTCGTGGCTCGGTCGCATGAAGGAGAAGAGCAGGCAAATCGCCACGGATTCCGCCTTTCGGGAACGCACCTCCCTGGCAATTCGGCGGGCCTCCCGCTCCGTCAGAGGCCGCAACGGGCGTCCTCGCGCGTCGACGCGTTCGTCGGCTCCGAGGCACATCTCCGAATCGACCGGCGGAGACGCCCGTGTGACGTGGAAGTCGTACAAGTTCGGACGGTCCTGGCGGCCGATGACCAGCAGGTCTTCGAAGCCCGCCGTCGTCACGAATACCGTGCGGGCCCCTTTTCGTTGCAGGATCGCGTTCGTGGCGACCGTCGTCCCGTGGGCCATGTCGCCGGCCCCGAGCTCCCGCATCCCGTCGACGACCGCGCGGGAGGGATCGGGCGTCGACGGAACCTTGGCCGTCACGACCTCGCGGCCGCGGAACCCGACGAAGTCCGTGAAGGTCCCGCCGACATCCACGCCCACGTCCATGGTCGGCCGGATTGTCCGAGACCTCAAGAGACTTCGCGCGGCTAATCCGACGACTCGGGAACGGATTGCGGCCAGCGGGGTGGTCAGGGCCCGTTGCTGCTCAGGTTGCCGGCGAGGAACTGCGCGTAGCCCTCGAGGTCCAACAGCCCGTGGCCGCTGTAGTTGAAGGCGATGACCGTCTCCTCGTTCCGCTTCTTCGCCTCGAGCGCCAGGTCGATCGCGCCGCGGATCGCGTGGCAGGTCTCCGGCGCCGCGATGAGTCCTTCCGTCTTGGCGAAGATCTCGCCGGCCTGGAAGGTGCTCACCTGGTCGACCGCGCGCGGCTCGACGAGCCCTGCGTCCAGGAGGACGCTCAGGGTCGCCGCGGTCCCGTGGTACCGCAGGCCGCCCGCGTGGATGCGCGGCGGTACGAAGGTGTGGCCGAGGGTGTGCATCTTCACGAGCGGCGTCATCTCGCCGGTGTCGCCGAAGTCGTATTCGTATCGGCCCTGGGTCATCGAGGGGACCGATGTCGGCTCGACCGCGATGAACCGCGTCTCCGAACGCCCGTGGATCCGCTCTCCGATGGTCGGGTAGGTGAAGCCCGCGAAGTTGGAGCCTCCCCCGACGGAGCCGACCATGTAGTCCGGCGTGATGTCCGCGATCTCGAACTGCTTCTGCGCCTCGAGGCCGATGACCGTCTGATGCATCAGCACGTGGTTCAGGACGGATCCGAGGGAATACCGCGTGTTCGGGCTCGTCACCGCCGTCTCGATCGCCTCCGAGATCGCGACGCCGAGGGATCCGGGATGGTTCGGGTCCTGTGCGAGGATCTTCTTCCCCACGTTCGTCCGGTCGCTCGGGCTCGGGATGACTTCCGCGCCGAAGAGCCGCATCATGTACTTCCGGTAGGGCTTCTGGTCGTACGAGACACGGACCATGAACACCTTGGACCGGAGGCCGAAATAGTTCGTCGCGAGGGCGAGCGCGGATCCCCATTGGCCGGCCCCCGTCTCCGTCGCGAGGGCCTCGACCCCTTCCTTCGCGGCGAAGTACGCCTGCGCGATCGCGGTGTTCGGCTTGTGGGATCCGACCGGGGAGAGATCCTCCCGCTTGTAGTAGATCCGCGCCGGCGTCTTGAGGAACGCCTCCAGGCGGGAGGCCCGGTACAGCGGCGTCGGTCGGCCGAATCGGAGGTAGGCCTCGCGCAGTTCTTCGGGGATCGGCTCCGAGCGGTTCGGGCTCATCTCCTGGCGGATGAGCTCCTTCGGGAACAGCGGCTCGAAGGCCTGCGGCGGGACCGGCTCCTTCGTCCCGGGGTGAAGGTAGGGAGGGAAGGGAGCGGGCAAATCCGGCAGGATGTTGTACCACGCCCGCGGGAGGTCGTCCTCATCGAGGAGGATTTTCACGTGTCCCGCGGCCGCCGAACTCGGATGGATCGCTTGCATGGTCACCACCATTTGACGCTGACACAGATATCCGGACGTTATATAACGTTTACGTTCTATGACGTACATTTATGTAGAGTGAGAATACATGGATGGTGCAACACGAGGAGTAAGAATACTCGCAACTACAAACGAAACCGAGAGGATTTAAGCTCCATAGAATCTTTTCGTGCATTACGTGGACTTAGCATGTGGTCGAGGTTGCGTCCGTACTTCAAGGGCTTCCCGGCGCAAGAGAAAGTCGCCCAACTCATGGTCCTGACAGGACTTCGCGTCCACGAAGGCAACGTCTACGCGGGAGCGATCAAGATCTCCGACACGTCCCTCGCGCGCGCCGCTGGCGTGGACCGTCGCGTCGTCACGGCCACGGTCGACACGATCGCGAAGAACCCGGAGCTGGGGAATTTCTTCGACCGACTCCTGCCGGCGTGCTACCTGAGGGACGTCGCCCCTCTGATGAACTGGGGCGCGATCGAGATCGTGCCGACGAACGCGGCGAAGCCCGGCATCCTCGCCGGGGTCACGACGATCATCGCGCAGGCGGGCATCTCCGTCCGCCAGGTGATCATGGACGATCCGGAGATCGTCGACGATCCGCATGGGTTCATCGTGACGGAGGCCCCGGTCCCCGAGCGGCTGCTGCCCCTGATCAAACAGGTGGACGGGGTCAAGTCCGTCGTGCTCCATTGAGCCGCACCACCGCGGGCATTCGAGCAACGAGGGGCCGACACGCTTTTCTTGGCGAGGGCCCGTGATGGGTCCCATGGGATGGCGCGGCCTCCTGCGCGTCGTGGACTTCCAGGAGCTCCTCACGGCGCAGCCGGTCCTCGCCGCGGCGCTCGACAAGGCGCAGCGATCGGGCGGCACGAAGTCCCCGGAGGCGAAGGCCCTCCGCGAAGGATACCAGCTCCTCGCGAAGACCCTCTGGACCCGCCGGGCGTCGATCGAGCGGGTGCACGATCTGGCGTGGCTCGATCACTCGGTCGTGTCCGCGGGCGCGCGCCTCGGCAGGGTGTGGGAGGGCGAGGCGGGCCTCGAGTCCTTCGTGAGCGCCGAGGAAGCGCTTCAGGAGGACCCGTTCCGTGAGCTGCTGCCGAAGGAGTCGACGGAGTGGATTGAGATCCCCGTGCAGGCCTTTTCCGGCATCAGCCCGATTGTGAAGCTGGAGCGCGGCGTCGCCGGCGGGTATCGAGTGGGGATCGTCCCCGAGCCGAGGGTCCGCGCTCTCTACGACTGGGCGTCCAAGATGAAATTCAATGCGCCGGCGTCCGTGACGAGTCTCCTCGGGGAGATCGAGGCACTCAGCGCCGCGGCGCGGCGCGCGGGCGCGCCGAGCGTCGCGATCGTCTTCGCGGCGTCCTCATTCGAGGATGTCGCCGCCGAATAGCCGCGCGTGGTCGCGCATCAGGCAGTGGTCCTGCACGACGGTCCTGCCGGCCGCCTGGGCCTTGGAGGCCGCCGCCTCGTTCCGGATGCCGAGCTGCATCCAGATGACCTTCGCGGGACCCTTGATCGCCTGATCGACGATCGGCGGGACATCCGCGGACGGGCGGAAGATGTCGACGGCGTCGTATGGGATCGGGACCGCGTCAAGGGACGGGTACGCCTTCTCGCCGAGGATCTCCGTCGCCGTCGGATTCACCGGGATGATTCGGTACCCATGCTGTTGCATGTACTTCGGGACCCGGTGCGCATCTTTGGTGGGGTCCTTCGAACATCCGACGACCGCAATCGTTCGGATGGTCGTCAGGATCTTTCGAATCGTCGCGTCATCCGTCATGGCACGGCCAATCCACTCAAGTCCCGCGTTTCGCTTAAGGTTTCGTCGGAATCAGTCGACGGATCGAGTCCTTCAAGGACGGTGCCAGATCCAACATCACCGCGTCCGAGGGCGTGAACCAGCGAATCTCCGAATGTTCCTCGTTCGCAATCCGCACATCGCCCTCCCACCGGGTCACGACGAAGAGGTAGTGGCGGAAAAGGTCTCGGGATGTCGGGTCGACGTCTTCGTAAATCCCCAAGAACCGCGGGCCGACGACCTCGATCCCTAGCTCTTCTTTCAGTTCCCGGATCAAGGCGGTCGAGGGTTCCTCGCAGGGCACCAGGTGGCCGCCGAAGGCATCCCACATGCCGGCGAAACGGACTGTGCTGGTCCGTCTTCCCAGGAGGACCCGCCCCTCCTTCAGGAGGAGTGCCGTCGCGGTCACGTGGAGCATCGCGGCCTCGCAACTCGCTCCGGGAATATCCGCCTTGGCCGCGTTATAGTTACTTGACTATAACATGCACTCGCCCCCGCTTGATGTCGAAAGGGCGTCCGCCGTTCCCTCCCAAAGATTCAAGGAGCGGTCCCCCGCTAGTCGCCCTCGATGGAGGCGGTCGCCCAGCAGATCGCGGAGCGCGTCCGGGACGCCCCGATGGTCCGCATCGTGACCCACATCGACACGGATGGCATCACGGGCGGGGCGATCGCGTCCGAGGCGCTCGACCGCGCGGGAATCGCGCACGAAGTCGCGTTCGTGAAGAAACTCGACGAGCCCGTGATCACGGAACTGAAGCGGCGCGGGACGCCCCTCGTCTGGTTCATCGATCTGGGCGCCGGGATGATGCACGCCCTCCACGGACTCGACGCGGTGATCACGGACCATCACGTCCCCACGGAACGGGAGGTCCCGAAAGTCCTGCGGTCCGACCTGATGCGCTTCGCCGAGTCGCAGGACCGCATCCTCATGTTGAACCCGCACCTCGAAGGCGCCGGGTCCGACGTCGCGAGCGGGGCCGGATGCGCCTATGCCGTCGCGAGGGCCCTGGCCTCGACGAACCGGGACCTCGCCGCCGTCGCGATCGTCGGGGCCGTCGGAGACGTCCAGGACCAGGAGTTCCGACGCCTCTCCGGGTACAACCGCACGATCCTCCAGGATGGGATCGACGCCGGGGTCCTCCGGGCCCAGATCGACCTGCGCCTATTCGGCCGCGAGACCCGGCCGGCCTACAAGATGCTGCAATACGCCTCCGACCCCTGGATCCCGCGGCTCAGCGGGAATGAGGATGCGTGCATCGCCTTCCTGCTCGAGTTGGGGATCGACCTCAAGGTGGAGGAGCACTGGCGGAGTTGGTCGGACCTTGACGACGGAGAGAAGCGGCGGGTCGTGACCGCCCTCGTCGCGCACATGCTCGAACGCGGCTGCGGTGTGAAGGAAACGGAACGGCTTGCCGGCGAGACGTACACCCTGATCCGAGAACCCGCGGGAAGCCCGACCCGGGACGCGAAGGAATTCGGGACGCTGGTGAATGCCTGCGGCCGATACGACCAGCCGGAGGTCGGCTATCGCGTCTGCCGCGGCGACCGCGACGAGTTCCTCGGACAGGCCTTGCGGCTCCTGCGCGGCCATCGGGAATATCTCGTGGAGTCGATGGACGCGATCGCGGAGGCGGGCATCAACACGATGGACGCGATCCAATATTTCCATGCGGCGGACCGGATCCGCGACACCGTCGTCGGGATCGCGGCGAGCCTCGCCTTGAACCGCGAGGGAGCGGCAAAGGACCTGCCGATCATCGCCTTCGCGACGGCGGACGACGGGATCAAGGTCAGCGCGAGGACGACGCGCGATCTCGTCGCGCGCGGGCTCGACCTCGCCGCGGTCATGCAGGAGGCGAGCAAGGCGGTGGGTGGATTCGGAGGCGGGCACCACGCGGCCGCGGGAGCGACGATCCCTCCGGGGACGGAGCAGAAGTTCTTGGAGATTGCGAACCGCATCGTCCGCGAGCAAATCGGTCCGAGCCCTTCCTAGGAATCGCCGCGGCGTATCCTGGAAATCCTTTTATACGCCGCGCCACTTCGACGGCCGCTTCTCTGGGAACGGAGAGCCGATGACTCATGACGCCCCGCGATGCGGGGCGGAAGGAGGTCTCCCCAATGGCCAAGCCGATGTACGTGCGCTTCGAGATGCCGAAGGACCTGGTCGACAAGACGTACCAATCGATCGAACTCGCGAAGGAGAGCGGGAAGGTCCGCAAAGGGACCAACGAGGTCACGAAGCTCGTCGAGCGAGGCGAGGCTCAGTTCGTCGTCATGGCGGAGGACGTCCAGCCCGAGGAGATCCTCGCCCACATGCCCCTCCTGTGCGAGGAGAAAGGCGTGCCCTACGCGTACGTCCCGAGCAAACAGGAGCTCGGCGTCGCGGTCGGCCTCGGCAAGGCGACGGCCTCGATCGCGATCTTGGACCCCGGCAAGGCGAAGCCGGTGCTCGACGATCTGTCCGGCAAGCTCCGCGCGATGAAGAAGTGACGGAGCCCGGAAGGAGCACGGAGAGACGATGGCGGACGAGGACAGCATCCCCGCAGAAGTGGTCGAGGTCGTCGGCCGGACGGGGATGACGGGCGAGGCGGTCCAGGTGAAGGTCCGCGTCCTCGACGGACGGGACAAGGGCCGCATCATCACGCGGAACGTGAAGGGGAGCATCCAGGTCGGCGATGTGCTGATGCTCCGCGAGACCGCCCGCGAGGCCCGCAAGCTCTCGGTCCGGTGAGCCGATGCCCGCCCGCCGTTCCTGCTCCTTCTGCGGCAACGAGATCGAGCCGGGGACCGGCAAGATGTTCATCCGAAAGGATGGGACGGTCTTCCTGTTCTGTTCCCACAAATGCCAATCGAACATGCTCCACCTCGGCCGCGTGCCGCGTTGGACGCCTTGGACACAGGCGTTCCGCCGCGCCGCGGGACGGGCCGCGACGGAGGAGGCGATCGTCTCCGAGGAGGTGCCCGCGCCCGCCGAGGCCGCCCCCGGCGAGGTGACGATCGAGACGCCGAAGGGCAAGGACATCCCGGCGGACCTCGCCGACCTGATCGACAAACGTCTCGGTCCGGACCTCCCGCGAGGAGAGGTCGAGAAATTCTTCACGTCCTTCGTCGACAGCCCGGCCTTCCGGACGTCGATCCTCGGCTGGGCGAAGAAGAAGCACGGCGCGAAGCCGGTGACGCACGTCGAGAAGGCCGAGTTCGCGGCCTGGAAGGACTCCCAGGAAGGCCGCCGCGTCTTCAAGGCCTGGCTCGACGGCCAATGGGCCAAGGTGAAGGGGCGCAAGCGCGAGAAGCCGGAGGAGGAAGAAGAGGAAGCTCCCGCGCCGACCGCAAAGCCCGCGAAGAAGGCGAAGAAAGGGGCCTGAGATGGCCGAGCGCACGTTCGTGCTCCTGAAGCCGGACGCGGTCCAACGCGCGCTCGTCGGTGAAATCCTTGGGCGCTTCGAGCGTCGCGGACTCAAGGTCGTCGCGATGAAGATGCTCCGCGTGACCCGGTCTCTCGGCGAGACCTATTATGCGGAACACAGGGGCAAGGCCTTCTTCGAACCTCTCATGTCGTACATTGCCGCGGGGCCAGTCGTCGCGATGGTCCTCGAGGGCGACGGGGCCGTCGCCATCGTGCGGAAGATGATGGGCAAGACGAATTCCGCGGAGGCCGAACCGGGGACGGTCCGCGGAGACCTCGCGCTGACGATCGGGCGGAACATCATCCACGGGTCCGATTCGCTCGAGAGCGCGAAGCGGGAGATCCCGCTCTTCTTCAAGCCCGACGAGATCCACGCGTACGCCCGCGTCGACGAGGCGTGGCTCCGGGATTAGCCAAATGCCGGGGAAACGTTCTTCGGTCGGGGCGACCCCTCGCTGATCATGCACGACCTCTGGCTCGGCGACGTTGGAATTCGCGTCACCAATTTGGAGAAGTCCATCGATTTTTACACGAAGGTCTTCGATCTCGAAGAGATCGACCGCGGCGGGGACGTCGAGAGCACGTACGTCCTGTTCAAGGATCGGCATTCCGGCCAGCGGCTGGAGCTCAATTGGTACGCGGAGAGCAATCCCTTCTGGGCTCCCTACGTCGTGGGGGAGTCGTTGGACCACTTCGAGGTCCGTGTCAAGAGCGTGCCGGAGACGATGGAGCGGCTCAAGAAGCTCGGCATCCTCCCGGCGACGAAGAAGCTCTGGGTCAATCGACCGGCGGTCGCGAAACTGAAAGAGGATCCGAAATTCCGGAAACTCATGGAGGAGGATGTTTGGCTTGGCCGGAGCGGCCACCGCATTGTCTACATCCAGGACCCGGACGGGATTTTCTTCTGCCTCTACGACCATCCGGAGGAAGAGTGGGGTGGCCCGGTCCCAGACCACTACTGAGCCGAGGGACGAACCTTCAAGTAGCGTCGGATTCTTGATGCGCGGCGTATGGCCCCCTCCATCCGCCAGCCCATCGTCTCCGTCCTCGGGCACGTGGACCACGGGAAGACCACGTTGCTCGACCGGATCCGCGGGACCGGCGTCGCAGGCCGCGAGGCCGGAGGCATCACCCAACATATCGGCGCCACGGAGGTCCCGCTTTCGGCGATCCTGGAGATGTGCGGCGACCTGGTGAAGGGCAAGTCGTTTCGAATCCCCGGCCTCTTGTTCATCGACACGCCCGGTCACGTCGCCTTCTCGACCTTGCGGGCCCGCGGCGGAGCCCTCGCGGATCTCGCGGTCCTCGTCATCGACGTCAACGAGGGGTTCCGGCCGCAGACAATCGAGAGCCTGAACATCCTGAAACGGTACAAGACGCCGTTCGTCGTCGCGGCCAACAAGATCGACCTCGTGCCCGGATGGCGGAAGCATGAGGGCCAGCCCTTCGTCGTCTCCTATCGGGACCAAGCGGAGTCCGTCCGGGACGAGCTCGACAAGCGCATGTACGAGCTGATCGGCCGCCTCTTCGAACATGGATTCTCGGCGGAGCGATACGACCGTGTCGCCGACTTCACGACGAACATCGCCGTCGTGCCGGTGAGCGCGAAGTTCGGCGAGGGAGTCCCCGACCTCCTCCTCACACTCATCGGCCTGGCGCAGCGGTTCCTGGAATCCCAGCTCGCCGCGACGGAAGGGCCCGCGGTCGGCACGATCCTCGAGGTCAAGGAGGAAAAGGGCCTGGGGACGACCGTCGACGCGATCCTCTACCAAAGCAGCTTGTCGAAAGGCGACACGATCGTGTTCGGGACGACCGGGAAGCCAGGCACCACGAAGGTGAAGGCCCTCCTGAAGCCGAAGCCGCTCGACGAGATCCGCGACCCGCAGGAGCGCTTCGATTCCGTCCCGTCCGTCTCCGCCGCGGCCGGCGTCAAGATCCTCGGCAGCGGGCTCGAACGCGCGGTCGCGGGTGCACCCCTCCGGGCCGCGAAGGGCGACCTCGCCGCGGCGATCGAGGAGGTCGCGAAGGAGTCGCAGGTCCACATCGAGACGCAGGACGACGGGATCCTCGTGAAGGCGGACGCAATCGGCTCCCTCGAAGGCCTCGCCTACGAATGCAAGCAGGCGGGCATCCCGATCAAGTTCGCGCGCCTCGGGCCCGTCTCCCGGCGCGACGTGACGGACGCCGCGACGGTCAAGAACCCGCTCCACCGCGCGATCCTCGCCTTCAACCTGGAGATCCTCCCGGACGCCAAGGTCGCGCTGCAGGAACTCGACGACGTCAAGCTGCTGGAGAGCGACATCATCTACCGCCTGATCGAAGACTACCAGGCCTGGCGGGACGAGCGGAAGCGGCAGCTGGAGGAGGCGAGCCGCAAGGAAATCGCGTACCCGGCGAAGCTACTGTTCCTGCCGGACCACATCTTCCGGACCTCGAAGCCCGCGATCTTCGGCGTGCGCGTCCTCGCCGGGCGCATCCGGAGCGGGGAATCGCTCGTGCGGAAAGACGGACGGACCCTCGGTCGGATCAAGGCGATCCGGAGCGGCGAGAAGAGCCTCGACGGAGCGAGCGCGGGACAGGAGGTCGCGGTCTCCGTCGACGGGGTCACGATCGGCCGACAGATCGAGCCCGGCGACGTCCTCTACGTGGACCTCCCCGAGGCGGACGCCCGGGCCCTCCGCGGCCGGAAGGACCTGAACCCGGACGAGGTCGCCGCCCTCGAAGAACTCGCGAAGATCAAACGAAAGGAGGACCCGTTTTGGGGCATGTAGTGGAACTCCAAGCGCAGCTGCCGCAGAAGCACCTGTGCAAGGACTGCGACAAGTGGTACGGGCAAGAGGACGACGAGTACGGCCCCTGCATGTACAAGCATTTCCGGAAGGAAAAGCGATACGTCACCTACGGTTACCACGAGTGCGACGAGCTCGAGGAGCTCGAGCGACGGGTGACGATGTGGAAGCAGCGAACGTCCGACGGCTCACCGACCGCGACATCGACGCCGCCATCGCCCTGACCGACCTCGAACATTGGGGTTACACCCGCGCGGACTTCCGACGGTTGCTGGCGCTTTCGCCCGACGGATGTTTCGCGGCGGAGTCGAACGGGCGCGTCGTCGGCGTCCTGACGACGACGACCTACGACGCCGTCGCTTGGCTCGGGGCCGTCATCGTGACTCCGGAGCTTCGCGGCAAGGGGATCGGGAAGGCGATGATGGACGCGGCCTTGGAGCACCTCCGCGGGAAGGGAGTCCGGTCCGTGCGCCTCAATGCCTACCTGAACGCGATCCCGTTCTACGAGCGCCTCGGATTTCGTCGCGAATACGAGGTCATCCGCTGGCACGGGCCTCCGGGTACGAGAGGTAGACTCGGGACCGTCCGGCCGGTTCGCCTGGACGACCTGGAAGCCTTGGCGCGGTGGGACCAAGCGTATTTCGGAGCGAATCGTCGCGCCTTGCTCGATCGTCTCGTGGACGAGGTGCCTGCGACCTTTCTGATCGCCGAACGGCGCGGCGCGATCCAAGGCGTCATCGTCGGAAACCCGAGCGGCGAGGCATGTGAGATCGGCCCTTGGGTCGTGGCGCCCGGGCGGGAGACGGTCGCTCGAGACCTTTTCCACACCGTCGTCCTGGCGGCGGGCGTTTCCGAGGTCGCCTTCAGCGGCCCGTCTGCGAACGACGCGCTCCTCGAGTTCGTCCGCGGGCTCCGCTTTGCGGAAGTTTTCCGCGCCCTCCGGATGGTGTGGGGGACCGACGAGTTCGCGGGCGATCCTCGCGGAATCTGGGGGGTCGGGGGACTGGAGAAAGGCTGAAGCCCTTTCCGGAGTTCGCCGGACCGTATGACTGAGAAACGGCTACTCGCGTTGATCGCCCTGCTCATCGGCCTCGTGGGAGGCCTGCTGATCCTCAATGAGGCTGTCCGGGGCTTTCGGGGGGTCTCCGACCTCGCCGCGATCTTGTCGGCGCTCGTCCCCCTCGTCCTCGGGATCGCGA
Organism: Methanobacteriota archaeon; assembly: GCA_005878615.1. Classification (GTDB taxonomy): domain Archaea; phylum Thermoplasmatota; class Thermoplasmata; order RBG-16-68-12; family RBG-16-68-12; genus RBG-16-68-12. The sequence goes on along the minus strand of VBLT01000120.1, from coordinate 6,609 downwards.
TCCTCGCGGCGAGCTTGTTGATCTACCGCAGCAAGTACGGTTCGGGCGGACTGCTCGACATCATCCTCGGAGTCGTGGCCTTGATCCTCCAGTTGAATCAGATCGGCTCGATTCTCTCGATCGTCGCCGGCGTCATCGGGCTCGTCGCGTCCGAAGGCGGTCCCTGACGGAAGTCAAATCCGCGGCCCGATGAATTGCCACAGGACGAGGCCGAGGATGAGGAACGCGAAGCTGTAGCTCACGCTCCGCACGATCCGGTCGCGCTGCTCCGTGGGGATGCCCTTTCGAATGCGGGACAGGAAGCCCTCGATCCCGTCCTTGAAGATGTAGCCGCCATCGAGCGGCACCGCGGGGAGGGCGTTCGTCGCGCCGAGCATGGCGTTCAGCCAGAAGAGCCAGTACGCGGTGTTCGCGAGCAGCCAGAACAACGGCGCGGGCACGGCGGCCGCGAGCCCCGTGATGCGGTAGAACCGCACCGTCGGTTCATCGATCGGCGAGCGGCCCTGGAAGGGGAGCGAGATGTAGGTGAGAATGGCGCCGGGGATGCCGTTGAAGCGATCCGGGTTCGTCAAGGGATGATAGTAGCTCGTGTCCATGTCGAACGCGAGGATCCCCAGGACGGCCCGGCCAGTTTCGGCCCTCCGTTCCGTCAGGATGACGGAATAGTTCGTGCTCGCGCCCGTGGACGGATCGTACGCGACGACCGGGATCGATTGGTTGAGCGGCGCCTGCGCGAGGGCCGAGGTGAAGTCCGTGAACGTGTGGATGTCGTGCCCGTTGATGCTCGTGATGACCGTGAAGGGCTGCATCCCGGCGGCCTGCGCCGGAGACGCCGTGTTCTGGGGAAACGCGACGATGCCGACGCCGTCGTGGACCGGCTGGACCGACGTCGCCATGACGGAGGAGAAGATCACCGCGAAGAGGATCGCCAGGACGATGTTCGTCGCCGGCCCCGCGGCGAACAGGCGGGCCCGGTCCCGCCGCGGGAGGGCCCGCAGCTCCTCTTCATCCGGCTCGACGAAGGCGCCGATCGGAAAGATCAGGAAGATCAGGCCGAGGGACCGAATCCGGATCTTGGCGACGCGCGCGAGGATCCCATGCGAGAACTCGTGGAGGATGATCGCCACGGCCAGGCCGAAGATCCCGTAGCCGACCGGGATGATCGGGTTGATCCCCGGAAGGCCGAGGAGGAGTTCGGGGGAGGGAGGATTCGCGCGGACCGCCGAACTTTGGACCAAGGTCGCCTCCCACAGGAGGAGCAAGGTCGTCCCGACCATGGTGACCGCGACCAGGACGATCGCGAGGTCGCCGAACCATCGCCAGAACACGTTCCGCCGCGCGATGCGGTCGATGAGCTGCCTCCCGCGGACGGTCTTCCACATGAGGAACGGCCCGGCGGGCGGAGGCGAAGGCGACAGGCCCCGACGCTCGAGGAGCCCCCGACTCTGGAGCACGTAGAGCAGGAGGCACCAGAGGACGATCGCGGCCGCCGCGATCAGGATGGAATCGAGGACGGCCATGCGCGGCTCCGAACGAACCTTCGGGAATATTTCAACCTATCTCGCGGTCACTTGGCGGTTCCAGATGTCGTCGGGCAAGTCGTCGTACACCGCGAAGGCGGAGGGCTCGGCCTTTGGACGCTGCGGCTTCGCGAGCGTCTTGATGCGCTCCACGCGGAGGATCCAGTAGTGGATGCGCCACATCTTGCCCTTCTTGATCATGACCTCTTCCTGCCGTGTCGTCAGGAGGCCCGCTTCCTCGAGCATGTAGAAGACGTCGCGGTCCGCCACGTCGAGGTTGTTGTCGATCGCCTCCGTCTCGAACCCGAAGAAGGACATCAGGTAGTCGGCCAGGGCCCGCAGGTCGTCCTCCGACATGCCGCGCTTGCCCACCGTGGCCCGAAGGGCGGCGACCGTCTCGGACATCGTCACGACGGGCATGGGACCGTCGTACCCACGAGGACGTCCACTTAAAAGGCCGTCGAGGCCATTCCTGTTCCTGACCCTGATACCGGGAGTGAGAGGTACGAGAGTGGCGCGTCGACGGGGACCGCATGCGATGGCGTACGTGACGGCTCCGGACCGGACGACCGCGCGCAAGATCGCACGGACGATCGTGGAACGGCGCCTGGCGGCCTGTGCGAACCTCTGGCCCGTCGAATCGATCTACCGGTGGCGCGGACATCGCGAGGAGACCGGCGAATTCGTGATCGTCTTCAAGACGCGGAAGGCGCTCCTCCGGAAGCTCATCGCGGCGGTCCGCGGGCTCCATCCGCACGAGGTCCCGTGCATCGTCTCCTACCCGATGGGGCCCGCCCTGCCCGCGTACCTCGACTGGATCGACGCGGAGACGGATCAGCGGTAGACCGCGATCGCCCCGTAGCCGACGGCCGTGCGCCCGTCGTGGCTCACGTCGCTCGAGGTCCCGTACTTCAGGAGGGTCGCGGCCTTGGCACCTAGCTGTTTTGTAGCCGTCAGCATCGCGGCCACGGGGCCGTACCCGCACATCGAGATCTCCGATTGGGCCACTTTCCCTGAGAATCCCTTCGGGTCGAGGGCGAGGATCCTCTCGATCGCCTTGGCGTCCTGCTCCTTCGCGAAGGCCGGTGCGGTCAGCCCGCGCGTGGGCAGCTGGAAGTACTGCGGGCCGACGTGGGTGAAGTCGGAGGACGCGATGACGACGCAATCCCGTCCCTTCGCGGCGTCGGCCACGAGGCCGCCGACCTCCGCCGCGACTTCGTACTCCTGGAAGGCCATGCAGATGGGGACGAACCGCAGGTCGTCTTTCAGCTGTTGCAGGAAGGGCAGCTGGACTTCGATGCTGTGCTCGTCTCGGTGCGCCCGGATGTCGTCCTCCAGGGGCGGCTTCGCGAGTCGGGCATACACCTCCGGGTCAACGGGCACGGTCCCGAGGGGCGTCTGCCAGTCGTGGTTCGTGACCGCCAGCGGCGCCCCGGCGCCATGGTGGTTCGGGCCGAGGATCACGAAGGACGAGGGCCAGCCGTCCGCCGCGAGCGCAGCATACGCATGCGCGGCGACCGGGCCCGAGTACAAGTAGCCGGCGTGCGGCACGACGAGCCCGAGGATCCGACGTTCGCCGGCCCGCACCGTGGGGACGCGGCCCGGACCCAGCGGATGGGTGTAGCACTCGCGAACCTGGCGGAGGAGGGCCTCCTTCGAGCGTTCGTAGAAAGCTCCCGCCACGGCCGGATATCGCATCGAGGCGCCCTTCAGAGGGACGCTTCGTAATCATCGATCGTCAAGGTAAACTCTTCGTCCGACTTCAGGGCTCCGCGGGCCTTGGCGACCTCGCGGGTGAGCAGCCAGTAGATCGTCGCCAGGGCCCGGCGCCCCTTGTTGTTCGTCGGGATGACGAGGTCCACGTCGCGCGTTTCGTTGTTCGCGTCGCACAAGGCGACGACCGGGATGCCGATGTTCAGCGCCTCTCGGAGGGCCTGCTGATCCGCGGCCGGGTCGGTGACGACGAGCACCTCGGGCTCGATGAACTCCGGGAGATTCGGATTCGTGAGGGTTCCGGGGACGAAGCGGCCCGCGAGTACCTTCGCCCCGATCTGCTTCGCGAACAGCCGCGAGGGCTTCTGTCCGTATTGCCGCGCCGCCACGACGAGGGTGTTCTCCGGCTTGAACCGCGCGAGGAACTTCGCGGCCTCGCGGATCCGCGTGTCCGTCTTCTTGATGTCGAGGACGTACAGGCCGTCGATCCGCACCTTGTAGATGAAAGGCTTCATGTCGGCGCTTTTCTGCTGCGTGCCGATGTGGACGCCGGACGTCAGGTAGACGTCCTCGGGGACCAGGAGTCCCTGGACACCGGTCTGCTCCTCTTCCTGCATCATGCGCCTGCCTGGAGTTCCTCTTCGATCCGGATGAGCTCGTTCAACTTCGCGATCCGCTCGCCTCCGACCGCGCCGGTCTTGATGCCGAGGCACCCGAAGGCGACGGCGAGATGGGCGATCGTGTCGTCTGTCGTCTCGCCGGACCGATGCGACATGACGGTCGCGAATCCGGAGCGATGGGCCAGGTCCACGGCCGCCCGCGTGTCGGAGAGCGTCCCAATTTGGTTCGGCTTAATAAGGATAGCGTTGCCCGCATGGAGTTCGATTCCTCGACGCAAGCGCTCGACGTTCGTCACGAAGATGTCGTCACCGATGATCTTGCAGCGCGTCCCGACGCGCTTCGTCAGCTCGGAGAACGCATCGAAGTCCTCCTGGTCGAACGGATCCTCGACGCTGAAAAGGCCGTAGTCGCGCACGAGGCGCTCGACGAAATCGACCTGGGCGCCTCGCGCGAGGGTCGTGTCGCGATAATGGTACTTTCCGTCCCGGAAGAATTCGGAGGCCGCGAGGTCCAAGGCGGGCCGAACGGCGAACCCGACGTCTTTTTGCACGCCACGGCAGACGTCGGCGAGTAGGCCCAGCGCATCTTCGTCGCCGAGGCGCGCAATCCACGCGCCTTCATCGCCTCTCCCGAGCGGGACATCGGGCAACTTCTTCGTCAGCGCGTCGCGGACGTGTTGATGCACGCGGGCATTTGCGAAGACATTGCCCTGCAAGGTCGGTCCCTGCGAGACGACCATGAATTCTTGGATCGTCGTCCCGCCCACGGCGTGGCGGCCGCCCCCGATCACGTTCCCAAAGGGGAGCGGCATGACGGGACGGCCGGCGCCCGCGAGATATCGGTACAGCGGTTTTCCCGCAGCCGCCGCCGCGGCCTTGGCCGATGCGAGCGAGGTCGCGGTCGCGGTGTTGGCGCCAATCTTCTCGAAGTTCGGCGTGCCGTCGATCTCACGGAGGAGCCGGTCGAGGGCCGATTGGTCCGCGACGTCCCGCCCTTTCAACCGGCCCGCGATGGAGGACCGAAAGATTTGGATCGCCTTGTCGACGCCGCCCTTGGGCCATGCGGGAGGTTCGTGGGCGCCGGTGCTCGCGCCGCTCGGGGCTGCAACCCGGCCGGCCAAGGTCCCCGATCGAATCTCGACTTCGACGGTCGGGTTCCCGCGGCTGTCGAGGATCTTCCGGATGACCGCCCCGTCAATCGAAGGCATCCCGGAACCTCGAGACGCTGAGGGGCCCACGGCCCGACGCGAGCTCGCGGATCGCGATATCGAGGGGCTCCGCGATCGCTTCGGAGAGGAGGAGCGAAGGCGCCCCGAGGGAAATCTGCAACGCCCGGGCGCCGAGGATGCGGGCTCGCTCAAAACGAGTGAGAATCACGAAAACGTCTCCGTTGCGACGAAAGGGCGGGCCTCTAAAAAGGTTTCGTCCCTCGCCAGAGGAGACCGCTCAACGGAAGTGGTGCCGCACAAGAATCAGGTATACCAGGATCAGACCCGGGATAATCGCCGAAATCGGCGAGCCGATGCTCCCGACGATCGAGAGGACCATGACGATGATCGCCAGCCACCAGGCCCATGGTCGAAGGTTCAGGAGACCCGAGCCGACCGCGATCCAGATGATCCCGAAGATGAGGACGATCGCCCCCAGGACGCTCCCGGTCAGGCCGAAGCCGAGAGGGAGACCGACGCCGACGAGCAAGGACGAAAAGGCGACCACGACGATGCCGAGGAGCAGGAGGAGGACTCCCCCGAGGATCGTGAGGACGGCGAGGATCGTCACCCCGATCGGACGCGATCGGGTCGGCGCGGCAGGAGAGACGGGGTAAGCGGCCAGTTCAAACGCCGAGCGTGGGAGACGGCTATGCCATAACTATGCTTCGCCGAAGCTATCAGAACCGATAACGGGTTTCGCCTCTCCGCGAACCTGTCTCCCGCCGTTAGGTTGCGAGCGGCGGGGGATCGCCCCGCCGCCCTTCGATCGACCGTGTCCGCAGTTCTATTGCGGCGGCATGCTCGGTGGCATCGGCTGCATCATGCCGGGGGCCATCGGTGCCGGCGGCTTCCATACGATGCCCAGGATGCCTCCGACGATTCCCAAGATCAGCCCGATGATGAACCCGCCTCCGCTGATGATGCTGAACAGCGAGAAGAGCAGGATGATCACGCCGGCCGCCACGTGGCTCTGCGGTTTCATCCACAACATCACGGCGCCGACCAGGACCAGAATTGCGAAGATGAGGCCGACGGCCCCGTAGATTAGGAAGATGCCCGCCGCGGCGCCCGCGCCGACCCCAAGCGCGAAACCGCCAATCATCGACGACAGGACCATCATGAAGATGGCACCAAGCAGAATGAAGATTCCCGCAATCAAAGACACAACAAAACCTGCAGTTGGCTTCTCACTCACAGCCGATCCGCTCCCAATCTTGCGAGTTGTATCAAAATCCCATTATAAAAGTATTGCGCAACCGGGTGGGGGGAATGACCTTTTCGCTACCACACCTTTTATCAGGGGGTACCTGTTGCCTCGTCGGTGATTCCCCCATGGTCCAAGGCTATTGCGTGAAGTGCCGGGCAAAGCGGGAGATCAGCAGCGCGGTGGCCGTGAAGCTGAAAAACGGCAAGCCCGCGATGAAAGGAAAATGCCCGGTCTGCGGTACGACGATCATGCGAATCGGCGCCGCGAAGTAGGCTGCGCCGGTCCCTTTTCTGCCGCCGGAGATTCTCGGCGAGGAGACTATTAATACGGCCCCCGGG
>VBLT01000105.1 GCA_005878615.1 Methanobacteriota archaeon | reverse complement strand
ACATGGAAGCTCCGGGACTGGTAGACCCAGAGGTACGGTACGTCATCCACGACCGCGCGCGTCGAGAGGTCTTGGTACAGGCCGTCGCGTTTCGTCTGGTTCAGCTCCGCGGCCGCGGCGTCGATCAGGGCGTCGAGGGTCGTGTTGCTGTACCCCAAACGGCTCGCGAAGAGGCCTCCGGTCCGCAGGAACGGGAGCACGTAGTCGTCGGGGTCCGCGTAGTCCGCGCGCCAGCCTAGGAAGAAGATCGGGAGGCCACGGGCCCGCAGGGTCCCCAGGTAGGCGGGCCAGTCGAGGGCCCGGACGCCCACGGAGATCGGCCCTGCGCCCAGTTGATCGTGCAAGGCCTGCAGGCCTTGACGGAGGAGGAGACACCCCTGGCGGCGTTCCGTGTTCCCCGCGTTGTAGTACAAGGTGATGTTGAAGCCGGGGGTCCAGTAGGGAGTCTGCCCGAGCTCCGACGCGGCGCGCGTCAGGTTGAACGCGAAGAGCGGCGTGCTCATATTGTAGCCCGGGACGCCCTTCGCGATCGGGCCGCGAAGCTGGATCCCCGTCTTGTACGTCACGTTGTCCATGAACCCCTCGTAGTCGAACGCATAGCTGAAGGCCTTCCGGACGTGGCGGTTCGAGAAGAACGTCGGCGGGACCTCCAGCGGGTCGGGGACCGCGGAGGCATTGATCGCCTGGTTGTACCCGAAGACGGTGATGTCGAGGGAGGGTCGGGAGCCCGGGATCCGGAGCCATGGGTACCGCGGCGTGCCGTCCGGATTCACCACGTCGAACTGATGATCGCGGTTGATGACCGCGGTGTCCGCGTCTCCGGAGAGCAGGAGGAACTCTCGGGCGGTGACATCGTTCGCCTTCTCGATGCGCACCCCGTCGAGGGCCGCGGGCGTTCCCCAGTATCCGTCGAAGCGGCTCAGGACGATCGCTTGGTTCGGCACCCATCCGGTGAGCCGATACGGGCCGGTGCCGCAATCGCGGCGGCGGTCCAGCATCGGATTGCGGGCCCCCCAATCGTCCCAGGTCGCGGCACAGGCCTTCTCGACGATGGAGCCGACGGTGAAGGCGATCGACTGGAGGAACGCCGGATACGGTCGGCTGAGGTGAATCCGGACCTGGTCCGTCCCGACCTTCTCCACCGTGGAATTGCTCACGGCCCACGCGACGGATCGATTCAGCGGCCTCGCGGACCAGTTCGCCCCTTGGGCGGCGCTCTCCAGGACGGCCCGAATGTTCGTCGGGATCGCCGCCCGGGACGGGAACGCGGTGTCCGCATAGTCCGCGAGCGAACAGGTCCGGTTCGCCGCGGGTCCGCAGGGGCCCAGGTATTTCGAGACGTAGTTCGTGAGGGTCTGTTCCAGGATCCACGAGGGTCCATTCGGGTCGTGCATGGCGAGGACCCGACGGAGCGAGTAGACGACGTCGTCCGACGAGAGGACGTTGCCGCTGTGGAATTTGACGTCCGGCCGAATCGTGAAGGTGTAGTTCTTCCCATCCGGGGAGATGCCCCCGTTCGCGGCGGTCGGCACCTCCATCGCGAGACGCGGGACGAGGACGGTGACGTTCTCGACGCCCGGTTCATACCAAACGAGCGTCTCGTACACATTCTGGAGGATCTCGACGCCAGCGGTCTCGATGTCCGCCGCGGGATCGAGGGAATCCGGTTCTCCGAATGTCGCCGTCGTGAAGACTCCCGGATGTTTCAGGACCGCTGCGGAAGCCGTCGGCGTCACGCGGATGGTGTATCCGGCGGCCAAGGTCCCCACGCCGGAGACGGTGGGCAGCGTCAGCGTCAAGCGGACGAAAAAATTCCCGGGAGAGGTGAAGACGTGGCTTGTGGTCCCGACCGTCTCCGAACTTCCCCCGCCCTCCGGCGTACCGTCCCCCCAGCCATAGGTGAACGTCGTGAAGAGGGATCCGTCGTCCGCGGCGGGGATCACGACCGAGGAACCTCCTTCGGATCGATTCGAAACGTTGTTCCAATTCCAACCGTAGGCCCAGGAGGCGTTCCCGTTGAACCGGACGGGGGTCCCGGTGACCACGGTCGTTTGATTCGCCGTCAGGATCGCGGCCCCTGGACCGAGGATGCAGTCCGCCGCGCACGAACCATTCGGCGGCCTGGAGGGCGAGGCGATCTCCGACGGGGGAAGCTGGGCCTGGACGAAGAGGAGCTTCCCGTCGTTCGTCGCTTCGCCGCCCCGGCCGTCCGTCACCGTGAGGAGGCCGACGTACCGCCCCGGGATCGAGTAGGCATGGGTCGCGACCGCGCCGACCGCGGTTGAATTGTCGCCGAAGTTCCAGGTGTACCGGAGCGGGTCCCCATCGGGATCCGCAGCCTGTCCGGTGAAGGTCAGGCTCTGACCAGTCGTCGCAAACTCCGAACTCACGGTTGCTTGGGTGATCGCCGGTGCCTGATTCGATGCTCGAAGCACGTAGGCCGACGCGGCGGCCACTGCGATGGCGACGACCGCGACCGCGGCGACCTTTCCCCAACGGGATCGAAGGGCCCGCGACGCCGGCGAGGCGCCGGAACCGGAGGGCGAGCCTTCCGCCTGCGGTTCAGTGTCCAATCATATGCCTCCCCCTTGAGCGAGTGGTAAAATGAGCCAACGGCGGGTCTTGCTTAATACGTTTTGAAACAACGTTCAAACCGGTTGGGGAGGAAGTGAAACCTGCGCGTGCGGCGAGGCGTTGCCTCGCGTCGGACTTGGCATGGTCTCCGGAACGCATCGCCGCGAGACGGGGAGCGCCGCTCCAAAGCTTCAATACGGTTTCCTCGGATGCGCGAGCTGCGCCGGGGTGACAGAGCGGCTAATGTGACCGACTGCAGATCGGTTTCCTGGGGGTTCGACTCCCTCCCCCGGCACGTCCCGGTTTGCCTCCCGGATCCCGTGGACGCGAGGCGTCGCCGACCAACGTGAACGAACCGGGCGCGCACCTTCTTATAACGTTAACCGTCTTGCATGCTCCACGGTGGCCATGCGCTACTACTCGAACATCCTCGAGACGATCGGGAATACGCCGCTCGTCCAGCTGCCGAAGGTCATGGGCGGCGTCAAGGGCCTCGTCCTCGCCAAACTCGAGATGATGAACCCTGGCGGGAGCGTCAAGGACCGGATTGGTGAGAAGATGATCGAGGATGCCGAGGCGAAGGGGACGCTGAAGCCCGGTGGGACGATCATCGAGCCGACGAGCGGGAACACGGGGCTCGGGCTCGCGATGGTGGCCGCGATCAAGGGGTATCGCGCCGTGTTCACGATGCCCGACAAGATGAGCCGCGAGAAAATCGACCTGCTGAAGGCCTTCGGCGCGCGCGTGGTCGTCACGCCGACCGCCGTGCCGCCGGACCATCCGGACTCCTACTACCGAGTCGCTGAACGGATTCACCGTGAGACGCCGAACTCGATCCTGCCGAACCAGTACGCCAACCAGGCCAATCCGCGGGCCCACTACGAGACGACCGGCCCGGAGATCTGGCGAGACACGGACGGCACCATCACCCATTTCGTCTGCGGGATGGGGACCGGCGGGACGATCAGCGGGGTCGGCAGCTACCTGAAGGAGCAGAACCCGAAGGTTCGGATCATCGGCGTGGACCCCCTCGGCTCGATCCTGAAGGACTATTTCTATAAGAAGGAGATGATAAAAGCTCACACGTACAAGATCGAAGGGATCGGGGAGGACTTCATCCCGGAATCGACCTGGTTCCAGTACATTGACGACGTCGTCAAGGTCGCGGACAAGGAGGCCTATCTGATGACTCGGCGCCTTGCCCGGGAGGAGGGAATCCTCGCCGGGAGTTCGAGCGGGGCCGCCGTGGTGGCCGCGCGCCGGATTGCGGAGACGTTGGGCCCGAAGGACGTCCTGGTCGTCCTGCTTCCGGACACGGGGGAACGCTACCTCTCCAAGGCGCACAACGAGGAGTGGCTGAAGGAGCAAGGGTACCTGGAGGAACCCGTCGCGCCTCTCATGACAATCCTGAGGGCGAAGGAGCGGACGATTCCCGGGGTCGTCACGATCGACGTCGCGGCCCGAGTGCGGGAAGCGGTCGACATGATGCGCCAATACAACGTGTCCCAGCTCCCGGTCCTGGACACGGGGATCCTCGTCGGGAGCTTGCGCGAAGAGATTCTGATGAAAGCCTTGCTCGAGCATCCGAAGATGTACGACGACTACGTCGCGAAGGTCATGGAGAAGCCGTTCCCGCTCGTCGAACCCGGCGCCGATCTCGAGCAGGTCTACAAACTCTTGATGCGCGGCAATCCCGCCGTCATCGTCGGCAAGGAGAACCGACTCGAGGGGATCATCACCCGCATCGACGTGATCGAGTACCTCGCGGGCCGGGCCTGAGGCAAGGCTTTTACGCCAGGCGGGCGACTCCGCCTCCGGCGATCGCGATGCACTTTGCGACGAAGGCCATCCACACTGGACAGGAACCGGACCCTCGGACCGGCGCGGTCACGCCGCCGATCTACATGACCTCGACGTACTCCCAGAAGGTCCAGCACGACTACGTCTACGGGAGGGGCGACAACCCGACCCGCGATGCGCTCCAGCAGAGCCTCGCGGCCCTCGAGGAAGCCCAGCAGGCCCTTTGCTTCTCGAGCGGCATGGGCGCGATCACGACGGCCCTCACCCTCCTCAAGAAAGGCGATCACGCCGTAGTGACGGATGACTGCTACGGCGGCGTCCACAGGATCTTCACGCGGATCATGAGCGGGTACGGCGTCGAGTCCACCTTCGTGGACCTGCGGGACCTCGTCGACGTCGAGGATGCCTTTCGCCCGGAGACGAAGATGCTGTGGATGGAGTCGCCCACGAACCCCCTCATGAAGGTCGCCGACTTGCGGGAGCTCGCCGTGATCTCGAAGGCCCACGACGCGGTCAGCGTGTGCGACAACACCTTCGCGTCGCCGGCGTTGCAGAACCCTTTGGGCCTCGGCGTCGACCTGGTCGTCCACAGCACGACGAAGTACCTCGGGGGCCACGCGGACCTCTTGGGCGGGGCGCTCATCATGAACCGCGGCGACCTTTACGAGAAACTGAAGTTCGCACAAAACGCCCTCGGCGCGGTGCCGAGCCCGTTTGACTGTTGGCTCACCCTCCGCGGCATCAAGACCTTGGCGATCCGCATGGAACGGCACTCCGCCAACGCCCAGGCGATGGCGCGATTCCTCGCGGGCCACAAGGCCGTCTCCGCGGTCCACTATCCAGGTCTGCCCGACGATCCGGGCCATCGGACCGCGAAGAAACAGATGCGCGGATTCGGTGGCATGCTCAGTTTTGAACTCCGAGATTCGGCCAAGGTCGCGGACCGCCTGCGGAAACTCGAGGTCATCATCCTCGCGGAGAGCCTGGGGGGCGTCGAGTCGCTCATCGAGCACCCGGCGACGATGACGCACGCAAGCGTCCCGAAGGAGCAACGCCAGGCGCAAGGGATCACCGACGGCTTGGTCCGTTTCTCGGTCGGACTGGAGGACCCGCAGGATCTACAGGACGACCTGGGACGGGCCCTGGCTTGAGGCCTACCACCGGGTCCGGCGCGGAGTCCACGATGGGACCCGCGAGAAGGATGCCGTAGACGAAGCCGTAATCCCGAGGGCGATGAGCACATACCCGCCAAGGGCCGCCGCGGGAAGCAGTCCCTGCCCGACGCTCCACGAACGGACGAACGCGGTCTCCCCAGGGTTCTGCAAGATCACCGCGGTCGTCGCCGCCGCGACTGCGAACAGGAGCATGGCCCCCGCGTCCGCGATCCTCCGCGATCGAGACTCGAGGTACCAAGCGACCCGACCGAACAGGACGCCGTGAAGGGCGAGGATCGGGACGAATGTCCAGCCAAGATACGGAAAAGCGCTCACGTACGCGACGAAGATCCACGCATCCGTCGCCGACAGGGAGTGGTACTCGAGGGGGAGGACCACCACCGCGGCGACGATCATGACGAGCGTCATGAGGAAGGAGCGCCAGGCGATGATCGGGTGGTCGTCGCGGGGCTGACGTCCGCGCAGGTCGCGCAATCCGACCCAGAGATTCGGCCACGCTGAGACATGGAGGATCACGGCAATCCAGCCGAGGAGGAGGTCGACGTAGATCGGCCCGGACTCGGGGAAGAAGACGATCCATCGGCCGATTGCGAAGGAGGACCAGAAGAGCGCGGCGCTCACGCCGAGCAGCAAGGCTCCGCGACGCAACTCGCGGGGCCAGAACGGACGACGACGGGCCGCGCGCGGAAGGAGAAAGAGGCCCGCCATGACCCGACCGCATCCGGTCCCACTCTCCATAAGCTGTTGTCAGGCGTCCGCGAAGCGCGTTGACAAAGGATCTCTGCCGCCCATCGTCGGGCCGCGGGCCACTCGGAAAGAACCTTAATACACGCGCCTCTCATCCGGAGAGAGAATGCCTCTTCGAGTGTACAACACCCTCTCGCGGAAGAAGGAGGCGTTCGTCCCCCTCCATGGGAAGCGCGTGTCGATGTTCGTCTGCGGCATCACGCCGCAGGACCAGACTCATCTCGGTCACGCGAAGACCTACGTCGCGTTCGACGTCATCGCCCGGTACCTCCGCTCCAAGGGCTTCCACGTCTTCTATCTGCAAAACGTGACGGACATCGAGGACCGCATCATCGCGAAGATGAAGTCGACCGGGAGGCCGTGGGACGAGATCGTCGCGCAGTATTTCGCGGAATTCCGGGACGTGATGGAGCGGCTGCACTGCACGTCCGTCGACCTGTACGCCTTCGCAACGGACTATATGGACGAGATCGTGGAGCAGATTCAGGGACTCATCAAGAAGGGACACGCCTACATCGCGGAGGACCAGAGCGTCTATTTCGACACGACGACCTTCTCCGGATGGGGCAAGCTCAGCGGTCAGAAAGTCGAGGAGCTCCGCCCGGGTGCCCGCATCGAAATCGAGGAGCGCAAGCGACATCCGGCGGACTTCGTCCTCTGGAGGGCCCAGAAGCCGGGGGAGCCCGCCTGGGACAGTCCCTGGGGACCGGGCCGGCCCGGGTGGCACATCGAGGACACGGCGATCACGATCCGACACTTCGGGGCGCAGTACGACTTACATGGCGGCGGGACCGAACTCGCCTTCCCCCATCACGAGGCGGAGATCGCGCAGGCGGAATCCTTCACGGGCGTCACACCGTTCGTCCGGTACTGGATGCACGGCGGCATGGTCATGGTGAGCGGCGCCGAGATGCACAAGTCGCTCGGGAACTTCTGGCCGGTCCTAGCGGCCCTCGAGCGCTACGAGCCCGAGGTCCTCCGGTTCTTCCTGATTAACGTGCAGTACCGCGGGCCGATCGACTTCACGCCTGAACTGCTCGAGGAGGCCAAGCGATCCTACGAGCGCCTCCGGGAAACGGTTCGCTCGGTGGAGGCCGAGCGCCGCCGTGCGCCGCAGAAAGGGAAAGCGGACCCCGAACTCCGAGATGCGACGAAGAAATCCCTCGCGGGATTCGACGCCGCGATGTCGGACGACTTCAACACACGCGAGGCGATCGCTGTCCTGTTCGAATACTCGCGGGACGTGAACAAGGCGATCGAGAGCGGCGTCGGTCGAGGGCCGCTCGACGGTGCCGCGGAGGCCTTTCGGACGTTCGGGGACGTCCTCGGCCTGTTCCAAACGAAGCCTTCGGAAACCCACCGACTCGACGGGGTCCTGGACCTCATCGTGGGATTGCGCGAGGACGCGAGGAAGCGAAAAGACTTCGGCACGGCCGACCGAATCCGGGACGCGCTCGCGGCCCTGGGCATCGTGCTGGAGGACGCCCGCGATGGCGTCCGTTGGAAGCTCAAGTGAAGCGGTTTCGGGGTCCGTTATGGGGCCTTCTTCGCCATTCTCGAAGATGAGAATGGAGGTCGGACAGCGCCCGTGCTACAGTATTTAAAGAAAGGGACCCGGATTCGGACCCGTCCAAGGGCCTGTTTTCTCCATAGAAACTAGGGTCCGAACCTTTATCAATACCCACCGTATACTTGGCGTGTCATTTGGGATGGGCTGCGAGAGGGCCGTGGCAGCCGATCTTGAGGTTGCGAAATAGATGGTAGAAGAGACCGCCTACGACGCCCGCCAGATCCAGGTCCTTGAAGGCCTGCAGGCGGTCCGAAAACGGCCCGCGATGTATGTCGGGTCGGTCGACAGCCGCGGTCTACATCACCTCGTCCACGAGGTCGTCGACAACTCGATCGACGAGGCCATGGCGGGGTTCTGCAAAGAGATCCAGGTCACGCTCAACGAGGATGGCTCGGTGACCGTCGCGGATGACGGCCGCGGGATCCCGGTCGACCTCCATCCCAAGTACGGCGTCCCGGGCGTCGAGTTGGTCCTGTCCCGGATGCACAGCGGCGGGAAGTTCGAGCGGAAGATGTACCGCGTCTCCGGCGGCCTGCACGGCGTCGGCTTGTCCGTCGTCAACGGCCTGAGCGAATGGCTGGAGGTCCGCGTCCGGCGGGACGGCAAGGAGCATCGGATGCGGTTCGAACGGGGCCAGAAGGCCTCGAAGTTGGAAGTCGTAGGCACGGCCAAGGGCACCGGCACCACGATCACGTTCCGTCCGGACGATCAGGTCTTCGAGGAGATCGAGTTCGACTATGAGATCCTCGCGGCCCGCCTCCGGGAACTCGCGTTCCTTAACGCCGGACTCCTCATCACGATCACGGACAAGATCCGAGGCCGAAAGGATTCGTTCCAGTACCAAGGTGGAATCTCGGAATACGTGAAATGGATCAACCGGGCGAAGACCCCGTTGCACGCGGATCCGATCCGATTCGCCAAGGAATCCGACGGCACGCTGGTCGAGGTGGCGATGCAATATCACGATGGCTTCAACGAGTCGATCTTCACCTTCGTGAACAACATCGACACGGTCGAAGGCGGTACGCATCTCGTCGGGTTCAAGGCGGGTCTCGCTCGCGCATGCATCAAGTACGCGAAGGACAACAAGTACCTGAAACAGGGAGAGAGCCTCGAAGGCGACGACGTCCGCGAGGGCCTGACCGCCATCTTGAACATCAAGATCCCCGAGCCTCAGTTCGAGGGCCAGACGAAGATGAAGCTCGGCAACTCCGAGGTCAAGGGCATCGTCGAGTCGATCGTGTACGAGAAGCTCACCGATTTCTTCAACGAGACGCCGAAGGTCGCGGAGATCTGCATCGGCAAGGCCGTCCTGGCGGCGCAGGCCCGCGAGGCCGCGAGGAAGGCCCGCGAACTCACGCGCCGGAAGGGCCTCTTGGAGGGATTCAACCTGCCGGGGAAGCTCGCTGATTGCCAAGAACGAGACCCCGCGAAATCGGAGCTGTTCATCGTCGAAGGGCCATCCGCGGGCGGTTCGGCCAAACAAGGCCGCCGCCGCGAATTCCAGGCGATCCTCCCACTCCGCGGGAAGATCCTGAACGTCGAGAAGGCCCGGCTCGATCAGATGCTGAAGAACGAGGAAATCCGGACGCTCATCACCGCGATCGGGGCGGGCATCGCGGACGAGTTCGACCTGAACAAGGTCCGATACCACAAGATCATCGGCATGTCCGATGCAGACGTCGACGGACAGCACATCACGACGCTGTTGCTGACCTTGTTCTTCCGCTACATGCGGCCCTTGATCGACGCGGGCTATGTGTACATCGCGCAACCGCCCCTCTACAAGATCCGGAAGGGGAAGGAGACGCATTACGCTTACTCGGAGCGACAGCGGGAGGAACTCGTGAAAAAGCTGTCCGAGAAGGGCCTCGTGACCCAGCGATACAAGGGCCTCGGCGAGATGAACGCGGAGGAGCTCTGGGAGACCACGATGGACCCGGATCGGCGCCTCCTCAAACAGGTCACGATCGACGACGCGGCGGCCGCGGACGCCCTCTTCTCCGTCCTGATGGGGGAGGCGGTCGAGCCCCGCCGGCAGTACATCCAGGAACACGCGAAGGAAGTCTTGAACCTGGACATCTAGGTGATCGATGCCGGACGAGGCCACGCAAGAGCCGTCGCGGCGGATCCGACCGCGACCGATTGAAGAAGAGATGCACCGGTCGTACATCGATTACGCGATGTCCGTCATCGTGGGCCGGGCCTTGCCGGACGTCCGGGACGGGCTGAAGCCGGTCCAGCGGCGGATCCTGCACACGATGAACGAGACGGGCGCGACGTCGGCGAGCCAATGGCGGAAGGCGGCGCGCGTGGTGGGGGACTGCCTCGGTCGATACCATCCCCACGGCGACACCGCGATCTACGACGCCCTCGCGCGCATGGTGCAGGACTTCTCCCTCCGCTACCCGCTCGTCCAGGGGCAGGGGAACTGGGGCAGCACGGAGGACGAGCCCGCCGCGATGCGGTACACGGAATGCCGGCTCTCGAAAGTCGCCGAAGAGATCCTACAGGACCTCGAGAAGGACACCGTCGACTGGATGGCCAACTTCGATGGGACGATGCGGGAGCCGGTCGTCCTGCCATCGAAATTCCCGAACCTGCTCGTGAACGGATCCAGCGGGATCGCGGTCGGGATGGCGACGAACATTCCGCCGCACAACCTCGGCGAAGTCGTGGACGCCCTGGTCCTGCTGATCGGCAATCCCGCTGCGGAGCTGCAAGACCTCTACAACCCCGAGGCCGGACCCATCCGGGGTCCGGATTTCCCGACGGGGGGCATCCTGTATGGGGCGGCGGGCGTCACCGAGGCGTACAAGACCGGCCGCGGGCTGATCAGCATCCGGGCGGCCGCGCACGTCGAAGAGGCCGGCCACGACAAGGCCCGGATCGTGATCACGGAGATCCCGTACCTCGTCAACAAGGCGGCCCTCGTCGAATCGATCGCCCTCCTGGTCAAGTCGAAAAAGATCGAGGGCGTGGTGGACCTCCGGGATGAGAGCGACCGGGAAGGCATGCGGATCGTCCTCGAGTTGAAGCGCGATGCCGTCGAAGACGTCGTCCTCAACCAGCTGTACCATCACACCCAGATGGAGCAGACCTTCGGCGTGATCAACCTCGCCCTCGTTGGCGGCGAGCCGAAGGTCCTGACGCTGAAAGAGGTCCTCCAATCCCACGTCGACCATCGCATCATGATGGTCCGGCGGCGGACGGAGTTCGATCTCCGGAAGGCCCGCGAGCGGCTCCACATCGTCGAGGGCCTGATCACCGCGGTCGACCACCTCGATGAGGTGATCCGCCTGATCCGGCGAGCCCGGGATGCGGCGGAAGCCGAGGCCGGACTCACAAGCCGCTACCTGCTATCCGAGGCGCAGGCGAAGGCGATCCTCGCCATGGCCCTGCGGCAGCTCACCGGACTCGAGATCGAGAAGCTCCGGGCCGAGCAGACGGGCCTCAAGAAGAACATCGAGGAACTCGAGGCCATCCTTGCCTCCCGGGAACGGGTCTTAGACATCATCAAGACCGAACTCCTCGAGATGAAGGACGAGTACGGAGACGAACGCCGAACGAAAGTCGAGGCCGAGGCCTTCGACATGGAGATCGAGGACCTGATCCCCGAGGAGCACGTCGTCGTCCCAATCACGAACACAGGCTACATCAAGCGCGTGCCGTCGCAGATGTACCATACGCAGCGGCGGGGCGGCAAGGGGGTGACGGGGATGGAGACGAAGGAGGAGGACTTCGTCGTCAATCTCTTCACGGCCTCGACGCATGACTACATCCTATTCTTCTCGAGCAAAGGGCAGTGCTACTGGCTCAAGACCTATCGACTCCCGGTCGGAAGTCGGTACGCGAAGGGCAAGCCGATCGTGAACCTCCTGCCGCGATTGGAGCCGAGCGAGCGGATCCTCGATATGATCGCGGTGCGGGAATTCGACGAACGTCGCACGATCGTGTTCGCGACGAAACTCGGGAAGATCAAGCGGACGCGCCTCGACTCCTTCAAGCGACCGAACATCCGGGGGATCCGGGCGATCGCGTTGAACCCCGGGGACGAGCTCGTGGAGGCCCGGATCTCGGAGGGAGACGAGGAAGTCATCCTCGCATCCGCCGGGGGCTACGCGAACCGGTTCCCCCTGACCGACGTCCGCCCGATGGGGCGGACCGCGGCGGGCGTCCGCGGGATGCGGCTCCGGAAAGAGGATCGCGTCATCTCGATGGCCCTTGTGCGGAGCGAAGAGGCCGAACTCCTGACGGTCCTCGAGAGCGGATACGGCAAGCGGACGAAGGTGAAGGAGTACCGCAAGACCCGGCGCGGGAGCCAGGGCGTCGTGACGACGAACATGAAGATCGCGAAGAGTCCCGTGGTCGCGGTCCTCGAGGTCGAGGCCGACGACGAGCTTTTGGTCACCACGGTCGGCGGCATCGTGATCCGGTGTCCTGTTCAGGACATCCGCGAGACCGGACGGGCCGCGCGCGGCGTGCGGATCCAGCGCCTGAACGAAGGGGACAAGGTCACCGCCGTCGTGCGGCTCGTGCGACCGAAAGAGGAAGCGGCTGCGGTCGGGGAACCGTCTCCACCGGCGTAGCCTAGGCGAGGGCGTAGCTCAGGTCGGGAATTGCACGTCGATTCCTAGGCCAGGCCCCGAAGGCGCGATCAGTTGGCCGTTCTCGAACCTCAAGCCGGATGTGGGATCCGAAGCGAAATTGAAGTGCGAATCGAGGTCTAGCCACCGCACGTTCTTCTGCGCGAGTGCGAAATGCAGGCCCGCGGCGATCGAGAGCTGAGGCTCCCCCATGCATCCGACCATGGTCGGGTACCCGGCGGATTCGCAGAGCGTGTTCACTTCCATCGACCGCAAGATGCCGCCGTGTTTCATCAACTTCATGTTCACGGCCCGCGCCGCGTTGCTCCATCGGAGTTTCTTGACGTCGTCGGGCGTGAGGACCATCTCGTCGGCCATGATCGGGATCGGTGACGATTCGGTCAGGGCCCGCATCCCTTCCCAATCGTCCACGGAGACCGGCTGCTCGAAGAACGCGACATCCTCGGACCGCGCATACCGTGCGAATGCCAACGCATCGGACATCGAGTAACCTTGGTTCCCGTCGACGCGGAGCTCGACGTGCTTGCCCACGGCGTCGCGGATCGCCTTCACGCGTTTCGCATCGGCCTTCCAATCCCGCCCGACCTTGATCTTCAACGCCTGAAAGCCGACCTGGACCCATCGGCGGGCCCGGTCGACGGCGGCATCTTTGTCCATGATCCCGATCGTCATGTCGGTCGGCATCCGATCCCGTCGACCTCCGAGATAGGCGAAGAGGGGCACACCGGCGGCTTGAGCGGCGAGATCGAACAAAGCCATTTCGAGGGCGGCCCGCGCGCTGGGCTGATTCGCCGCGAGCTTGTCCATTCGCTCCTGGAGCTGGTACGGCTTCTCGAATTCAATCCCCGGCAACGAGCGGGCGAAGGATTGGAGCGTATTCATGACCGAGTGGACGTTCTCCCGCGTGACCTCGGTCGGGGCCGCGCACCCATGCCCTACACGTCGCCCCGAATGGACGGCGAGGAACACGACCTCCGCGATGGCGGACGAACTGCGGGCGATGGCGAACGTCTCCTTCCTTTGGAGGGTGACCGGGATGAATTCCATCATGTCGATCCGCATCGCGCCCCGAACATACCAGGTCCATATGAAACTGCCCGATTCATTCTCGAAATCTGCACGGTCGAGCGACGCGGAAGCTATTTCGAAGCCATCGACCGGGAGGCCTTCGTCCCCGGAGAGCGCTTCCGACGGTCCTGATCGAGCCGGCGTCGTTTCGGTGCGAAGACGGTGCGATAGTAACGACAGAAAGAGGTGAACGAGCAAGCCTCGCACCGTGGGCCGATCGGGCGGCAGATGTCCTTTCCGAAGCGGATGAAGAGTTCATTGATGTGAAGCCAGAATTCTTTCGGGACGGTCTTCATGAGACGCTGTTCCGTCTTTTCAGGGGTTTTCGTGCGGACCAGACCGAGCCGGTTGCTGACCCGGTGCACGTGGGTGTCCGTGGGAATCCGAGGTTCGCCGAACCCGTACACGAGCACGCAGTTCGCCGTCTTCGGCCCGACTTGAGGAAGCGCAATCAGTTCCTCGTAGGTCCCGGGGACTGTGCCGCGGTATTGATCGAGGAGGACCCGGCTCACGTTCTGAATCTGGAGCGCCTTCTGGCGGTAGAAGCCGACCGGCTGGATCAAGCGCACCAGATTCGCCGGGTCGGCGTTCGCGATCGCCTCCGGCGTGTCGTACTTCGCGAAGAGCTGCCGGGAGGCGCGCTCCGTCATCTCGTCCCGAGTCCGTTGTGAGAGGATCGTCGAGATCAGTACGAGGAACGGGTCCTCGCGCTCCGCCACAATCTTCGCCAGGGCCGTCTCTCCTTCGTGAAGGTCGCCGGCGGGGAGATACCGAGCCGCGAGGTCTCGCATGATGAAGGGGATTCGCTCACGGGCGGGCGCCGAGGTGGTCAAGGGCCTCCCCCGCCGTGTAGATGGACCCGGTGATCAGCACGACCTGCCCCTCGCCTGCCTCCGAGATCGCGGCGTCGATCGCGTCTTTCACCAGAGGCATCGACTCGGCTTTGGCGTAGGGTGCGAAAGCCGAGGCGACCTCGTCGGCCGCGAACGCCCGATGCGTTTTCGGTCGGCACGCATAGACGTGGGTTGCACGGGGACCCAGGGCGGCGGCCATCCCTTTCAGGTCCTTGTCGTTCAGGATGCCCACGACGAGCGAGATCTTTCGATTCGGGAACAGGTCGGCGATGGAGGTCGCGAGGGCCTCCGTCGCGGGCCGATTGTGAGCGCCGTCCACCAAGACGAGAGGTCGCTCCCGGACGAGCTCGAGGCGTGCGGGCCAGCGGGTCGATGCGATGCCCTTTCGAATCGCATCGTCCGAGACGGCGAATCCTTGTTGACGGAGTTCGGTGAGGGCGGTGACCGCGAGCGCGACGTTTTCGGCCTGGAAATCCCCCAGCAGCGGCGTGTGGACCTCGATCTCTCCAAAGGACCCGCGAACCCGCAGGTCCTGGCCCCGCAGGTCCCGGGCGCCGCGTTCCGCATACACGTCCCGGCCGACGACCAAAAGGGGAGCATGGACCTCCCGGCAGCGGGCCTCGATGACGGACAGGGCGGGTTGCGCGACGGTCACAGCGCGGGATGAGGGTTTGACAATCCCCGCTTTCTCCCGGGCAATCCGGTTCACGGTCTTTCCGAGGTGCTCGGTGTGCTCCAGATCCACGCGGGTGAGGACCGAGACGAGACCGTCCGCCACATTCGTGGCATCCATTCGGCCTCCCATTCCCACTTCGATCACCGCCACGTCGACCTGGCGTTCGCGGAAGTATTCGAAGGCCATGGCGGTGGTGACCTCGAAGAAGGTGGGATGATCGATCGCCCGTGCAGAGGTCATCGCATGAATCGCCGGCTGCATCCCCGACCAGAGGCGGAGGACATCGTCGTCGGCGATCGGGGTACGATTGACCTGGATCCGTTCGTTGAAACGCACGAGATGGGGCGAGGTGTACAGGCCCACGCGATACCCCGCCTGCTGCAGAGCGGAGGCGGCGTAAGCGCATACGGAGCCCTTGCCGTTGGTCCCGGTGACGTGCAGGATCCTCAGGCCGCGATGCGGGTCTCCGAGCAACGACAGGAGGCGCCGGATGTTCTCGAGGCCCAGCTTGATCCCGAACCGCTCGAGACGATAGAGATGGTCGAGAGTCGTCGCGTAATCCATCGGAGCGGCGGGGCTAACGGAGCGGGCGGATTAAAGGTTCCTCGGGGACGAGCGCGCGGGCTCTTCCCCCATTCGAACGAGGCCCATAGCTATATATCGCGCATGAGAAATTGTTGAGAGAATGCATCCCGCGGAACGTCTCCGTGGACGGAAGAGCATGAAGCTCCAAGGCAAGACGATTGTCCTGGGCATCACGGGCAGCATCGCGGCCGTCGAGACGGTGAAGCTCGCGCACGAGTTGATTCGCCACGGTGCGGAGGTCCACGCCGTCCTCACTCGATCCGCAACCGAAATCGTTCATCCCAACGCCCTGCAGTTCGCGACCGGCAACCCCGTGGTCACGGCCATCACCGGTTCGATGGAGTACCTGACCATGTGCGGGCGGGACGGGAAGGCGAACCTCCTCCTAATCGCGCCGTGCACGGCGAACACGATGGGGAAAATCGCCCAAGGGATCGATGATACGACCGTGACGACGTACGCGGCCAACGCCCTCGGTTCCGGCATCCCGATCCTCCTCGCGCCGGCGGCCCACGAATCCATGATGGACAATCCCGCGGTCGCGGCGAACATCCGTCGTCTCCGGGAACTGGGCGTGGAATTTGTCGAAGCGAAGCGGGAGGAGGACAAGGCGAAGATGGCGGACGTGGAGACGATCGTCGCGAGGGTCCTCCGACGTCTCGGGCCGAGGGACCTTCAAGACGTGCGGGTCCTCGTGGTCGCGGGAGCGACCGTCGAGCCGATCGACGACGTCCGCGTGGTGACGAACCGGTCGACCGGGGGGACCGGAATTGAACTCGCGAAGGCCGCCTTCGAGCACGGCGCCGACGTGGAGCTGTGGCTCGGCCGCCATGAGACGACGGTTCCGACGTGGTTGCCCTCCAAGTCATTCGATACGACCGAGAGCCTCGCGACCATGGCGGAGAAAGCGGACGCGGACATCTGTCTCGTACCCGCCGCCGTCTCGGATTTCACGCCGGCGAAAAAACAGAAAGGAAAAATCCCGAGTCGGAAGGGCGGGCTGACCCTCGAGCTGGAACCAACCCCGAAACTCCTGGCGCACTTCCGAAAAGGGACGCGAAAGGCCCTGGTCGGGTTCAAAGCGGAGGCCGCCGTGGGCGAGTCGGAGCTGAAGACGAAGGCGATGGTCCTCGCGAAAGAAGCCGATCTGGATTTCGTCGTGGCGAACGACGTGTCGCAGGTCAAGGGAGACGCGACGGCGATCACGATCTTCGACCGGAAAGGTCACTCCGAGTCGTTCGAGGGATCGAAAGCGCTCGCGGCGGAGCGGATTTGGCGGGCAATCCTGCATGGTGTCCGAGGGTGAGGCTTTTTGCCCTGGACATGTCACGGCCTTCTTTGAGGTCGTTGAGAATCCGAACCCACGAGTAAAGGGTTCCCGCGGCGCCGGCCTCTCGTTGAGCCTTGGAGTCCAGACGGTCGCGAGGGCGCGAGACGCCTCGCGGCCGGCGATTGATATCCTCGTGAACGAGCGACATCGGCCGGCCGAGGTGACCCGGCGCGTCGTCGAAAAAATGGTCGGTTCCCGCTCCATGGAAATCAAGATCTTGAGCGAGACGCCGCTTCCCGTATCCCAGGGGTTCGGAGTAAGCGCGGCGGCGGCCCTCAGCACCGCGCTCGCGATGAACGACGCCCTCGGCTTGGGAGTGTCCCGCCAGGAACTCGTCGCCCTCGCGCACGAGACCGAGGTCGAGTGTGGGACGGGTCTCGGGGACGTCGTCCCGGCTTCGATTGGTGGAATGGATCTTCGCTGGAAACCGGGAGCGCCGGGCCACGGAGAAGTCCGGACCTTTCCGGTGAAGGCCGATCTCCTCCTTGCGGTGCTCGGTCCAGAAATGCCGACGCGAGGAGTCCTACGAGATCCCGGGAAAATCGCCGCCATCAATCGCGTGGGTGGGGGCTTCGTCGACGAATTCGCACAAGCGCCGACGCTCGAGCGGCTGTTCGATTTAGGAATTCGATTTGCTCAGGAAACGGGCCTTGCGAACCGGACGGTCCTCGAGGTCATTCAAGCTTCCCGGATGTTCGGGCGCGCGACGATGGCCATGCTCGGCAACTCCGTCTTCGCCACGGGGAACACGGAGCAGCTCGCGACGCTGTACCGAAAGTTCGGGACGCTGCAGCGGTGCGAGGTCGATAACGAGGGTGCGCGAGTGCTCTAGTCACTCGCTCAAGGTAAAGAGGCGGTCGTCGCCGCCCACGTCGAAAAGGCCGAGCCGGGCGCCGGCGTCAAGCCAGCCGTGGGCGTAGTTGATGTTCGCGAGGGCCTTCTCCAGCTCCCCGGTCTGCCGGAAGTGCTTCGCATCCGACGCGTATGCGCGGGCCATCGTCAGGAAGTCTTCGGCGACCTTTCGCAGATGCGACCGGGCGGGGACGGCGATCGTCGCTTTCCCGAGCGCTTGGTCCGTGAGGGAGATGTCCCGGTCCACGAGGGATTGCAATTCCACGGGCTGGGTATTCGACGAATCGGCCGAAAACCTTTCCCCTTCCCGGGGGAAGGATTCAGGCGACCCTCCATCGAAGCGACTAACGAGGCCGGCTCCCGCGGGAACCTCGGGCTCCAAGCCAAGAGAGTAGGAGGACGGGAATTTCCACGGCGACGACTAGCATGGCGGCTTCGGTCATGTGAGGAGCCACGAATGCCCCGCCGAACTCGGGCATGGCCGACGAGGAGAGGTCCGTCGGGGCCGGCGGGTTGGTCGAATTCGCAATGGAAAATTGGTCCGAGAAGACGGTCGTCGGGTTGACGGTGCATTGTCCATCCGCCCCGACCTCTCCGGGTGGGCAGAAGTTGGTTACGGCCCGGATCGACCGGGCGTCAACGGTGTAGAAGACCGATCCAAACCCGGGCGCCCCCGATCTCGTGTTCGCATTTCCGCCCATCGCCTCGGCGATGTAACCGATCTCGGGATCGCTTCCGTCAATCGTGACATTGTCGATCTCGTTCCCGCCGACGCCTTGTACGACAACGACGGTCCCATTGCCCGCAGGATACCGCCCATGCCGCCCGTTCCCGACGACGCAGGACAGGTCGACATTGTCCGTGGTGTTCACCGACCGACATCGGGCCGATCGAGCGAGCAGATTGCTCCGTTCATACACGTGATCGTGTCCCGTCAGGACCAAGTCCACCTTCGCCTCCACGATCTCATCGAAAATCGTTTGGCCCATCGAGCAGCGGTCCTTCTTGCCGACCGTGACGCACTGTCGGTGCGCCCCGACGATCACCCAGGGAATACCGTGCTGCCGCGCGTCCTGGACCGCCCCTTCGAACCACTCGGTGTGGGGCGAGTCCTCGCCGTAGTTGTAATTGATCGCGCCTTCGAGGCCCGCCGCTAGCATGATGAACCGCGCCAGTGGTTTGGCCGCGGGGTAATCGAAATAGTACTCGTATCCGTAGCCCGGCGTCCCATTTCCCGCGACGGGCCCGGAGGACCAAGGATAGGGGCAGTTCGCGATGTAGTGGGAAAGGTTGCCTCCGTCGCCCTCTCCGTCGTCGTGGTTCCCCGCGATGATGACGAGTTCCGGCACGTAACGCCTCAGCTGATGGCACCATCCCGCCTCGTCCGTCGTGTACCCCAGGTCTCCGAGGGCGAGGACGAAGGACATGCCGGCCGTCCGAGCGCGCTGCATGAGGGCAATCGAATCGACGCTCTCGGGTCCCCCGAAATCGCCGGCCGCCGCGAAGGTAAAGTGGGTCGCGGTCTCGTCTTTCCACCGAGGCGGATTGACTTGGATCGGGGTCTCCGTTGGGGAATTGTACAGCACGAGGGCGACGGCCGTTGCGACGAAGAGAGTGACGACGACGAGCGCCGTCGCTTTCCTCCCGGGGAACGGGCGCGCCCGGGGGGCCCTTCGCGGAGGCCGCTTAGGCCCTGTCTCGTCTATGTTTGGGGTTCGCCGCGACCGGGCCACTCGATCGATGCCGGGCTTAAGCTTCTCGAGGGCCCTCATGCGCTCCATCGTTTTCCGGAGCTCCTCGAGCAACTCGCCTTCCGGATCGAGAGGGTGACGGTGACGCCGGCTCCGGGCGGCTTGCTGGGGACCGTAGCCGACGCGGGTCTTCATCATCGGAGGGTGGAGCGGACGATCGACCCGTCCGCGCCATCGGGCTCGCGGCCGGAGTGGCGTCTGCCTCTTCCAAGGCGATCCTGGTTCTCCGCCTCCGGGCGTTGTCACCGCCTTCCCCCGCACGGATTCCCGAACCGTACGGACTGGGGCGTATCAAGGCCTCGTCGCCGGGGCGCTGTCAGGTGCAATCGGTTTGGCCACAACTGGGGCCACATGTGTCACCGTTGTGTTTTGACGGCTGTCGAATTCGCGCGAATCGGTGTACGAAATTGTCTCTCCCCTGGGACACGGTTGTTCAGTCCTGCGGTTAGAGCAACTCGTCGCGAGTCTCCCCGTCGGACGTCCCACGCGCGATCTGGGCTTCATACAGGCGACTGTACACGCCCCTCTTGCCGAGCAGGTCCTCGTGGGTTCCCACCTCGGCGATGCCCCCATCCTCGAGGACGACAATCCGGTCCGCATCCATGATCGAGGAGAGGCGGTGACCGATCACGATCATCGTCCTCTGCCCCGTCAATCGTCGTAGGGCGTCCTGGATCAGGGACTCGGACTCGGAGTCGATGTTCGAGGTCGCCTCGTCAAGGATCAGAATCTTCGGGTCCTTGAGGAGCGCGCGGGCGATCGCAATCCGCTGCCGCTGCCCCACGGACAGGGTTACGCCGCGCTCGCCGATTTCGGTCTCGTAACTTTTGGGCAAACCCGCGATGAAGTCGTGCGCATTCGCGAGTCGAGCGGCCCGCACGACGTCCTCGTCCGAGGCCTCCGGATCCCCATAGAGGATATTCTCCCGGATCGTGCCGGAGAACAGGACCGGCTCCTGGAGCACGAGACCGATCATGCCGCGGAGGCTTTTCAGATTCAGCCGGTCCACCGGATAGTCGTCGATCAGGATTCGACCGGAGGCCGGCTGGTAGAACCGGAGGAGGAGGTTGACGACGGTCGATTTCCCGGTGCCGCTCGACCCGACGACCGCGACCGTCTCGCCCGGCTCGATGACGAGGGAGAAGTCCTCGAGGACGTTGTGATTCGGGCGGTACCCGAACGTCACGTGATCGAACTCGATCCGGCCCTCCGTGGTCGTCGGGACCAAGGCGTCCGGCGTTTCCAGGACCTCGACCTCCGAGTCCATCAGTTCGAATATCCTGTCGCCCGCCGCGCTCACCTTTTGGAAGGTGAGATTGACCTTGCTCAGCAGGACGAGCGGTTTGAACATCTTGTCCATGTAGCTCAGGAAGGCGATGAACGCCGCCAAACTCAGCCCGCGGGAGACGACGGCGGGCGCGCCGACCCAGACGACGGCCACGAGGGCGCAGAGGGTGAGGAAGTCCACCGTCGAACCGTAGGCGCCCGCCAGACGAGCGAGGCGCACCCGAGCCTTGGAGATGGCGAAGGAACGTTCGCGGAAGGCGTTCGCCTCGTGGTGCTCCATCACGAAACTCTTCACAATCCGCAGGCCGGAGACGACCTCGAACGCCTTGGCCGTCAATTCCGCGACCGCCTCGCGGATCCTCCGGGAGGCCTGCTTGATTCGCTTCTTGAACAAGTTCACGACGATGACCATGACGGCCGCGAACGGCGCCACGAAAAGGGCGAGGTTGAAGTCGACGACGAATAGGAGGACGATCGCCCCCGACACGGTGACCGCGTTCGAGATCAAGTTCGCCATGTCGTCGCTCAGGACCTTCTCGACCTCGTTCGTGTCGCTGACGACCCGGGAGATCATCTCCCCCGTCCGGGACGAATCGAGGTAGGTCACCGGGAGGAGCTCGACGGTCTGGTACAGGTCGGTTCGGAGTCGATGAACCGTCTTCTGGCTGAGGACCTCCGACAGGTAGTCCTTGAAGAACGAGGCGATCTCCTTGACGACGAAAGTGCCCACGAGCAGGCCGACGACGAGCGGCAGGAACCCTAGATTGGATTTCAGGAGCACCTCGCCGACCAGGAGAATCGCGATGATCCACGGCTGGGCCAAGTCGAGGGCCGCGGCGGCGACGATGGCGGTCGAGAGCGCTGCCACGTACGGCCAGTGCGGTTTCAGGTAGGACAGGATCCGGCGAAGGGTGGCCTTCTGCTTCGGCTCCAACTGATGCTTCCGGGTCCTCCAAAGAAGATACACGACGAGGAAGACGATGAGCAGCCAATAGAAGCGGATCCGATCGGAAAGGAACGAAACCAGGAACGCCAAGGAGGGAAATGCTTGGGCAATGAGGATGAACAGGGAGGGGATCGCCCGGGTCTCGAGGGCAATCCAGTGCTGCACGACCAATCCGAGCCCGGCGGACTGGAGGATGCGCTTGACCTTCGTCGCGCTGCGTCCGACGGCGACCGCGGGCTCGGCCGCGCCCTCGAACTTCGCCACCGTCGGCTCCACTTAGTCCCTCCGATCCCCGCTGCTTTCGGGCGCGGGTGACACGACGTCCCCTGGGTTTGCCGGGTCTAGCGCGACCGTCCGGTGGAACAGGGAACGGATTCGCACGAGGGAGGCTCGTGGCTCCTTCGCGTCGCCCGAACGATCCCTTTCCGCCGCCCGGGCGTGTGCCGCCGCTTCTTCGACGAGCGCCTCCGCATCCGCAGACGGCTTCTCTTTCCTCCCGGTCCTCAAGCCGCTCGCGGCCCGATGGAGGAGGCCCGCCGCCCAATACCAGGACAAGGCGTGCAGGTCCAACAGGTGTTCGGTCTTTTCGAGGAACACCTCCTTCGCCCGCGTCGCCTCCCGAGCCACGGATTCTTGGCGCAGACCGATTCGAGAAATCGTGGCGAGGAACATCCCCGCATCGACTTCGACGGGGCCCTGCCCGAATTGCTGCCAATCAATGACCCCAGGACCGTCGCCGAGGTCGAAGATGTGACGAGCATACAGCGTGCCGTGGACCAAGTTCGGCGATTGCTCCCGGATCTTTGTCTGGACGAGGACTTTGGCCACCGCTTTGGCGGCGGCGCCGAGATTCGAATCGACTGCGCTCAGGGCGCCAGCGGCGAGGCCCGCCTGATAGAGCGCGTGGGTTCGCCCTCGGGGAGGACCCAACCTGACCCGGCGCCTCGTCGCATGCCAGAGCCACTGGGCCGCGAGCGTCCCCCCGCGGGCCCCGTGCCCTTCCTTGACCAAGTGGGCCACCGTGGGCCCGTCGAGCCAGCTGGTGACGATCATCTTGAGCTCGGGATCCCATGCCAGCAGGCGCGGCGCCCGAGCCCCGAAATCTTTCGAGAGCCCGAGGCGGGCCAACTTCCGATACAACTGAACTTCAGAGCTCGGATCGTCCACGTACATCTTGACCGCGAACCGGCGGTCCCCCGCCCGAATTTCAAACGTCGCACGGGACCCCGGGACATAGTTGCAGAGACGGAGGTCCGGTGGTATGTCCCCGAGACGCAGCTCCGGGAAGGCGTCCGCGAGACCCGTGTCCCGGAGGATCTCCAACGCGGGCAGCGCGGGATCGTCCGTCATCGGCGGGGCGGATCGCCATGGCCCGGTGGGGGAGATATCGTCCGGAAGCTCGAAGTTCGGCTCCATCGATCACAGGCCTCCTTCGGAGAGGACCTCCTCGCCATATCCGACGACCCGACGGAGCTGCTCGCGCCAGCCGGGCTCGTGCCTTCGGAAGATGCTGCAGCCGACCTCGAGGAGTGCTCCGGCCGCAGCGATCGGGAAGCGGGGCTCCCAGGCGGCCGGCACGAGCCGGAAATACTCCTTGACGAACGTCTCCGCGGCTCGGCCCTCGACCGACTTCCGATAGGACTCGGTACGAGCTCCGCCGACAAGGTAGGCGAACAAATGGGACGGGTCGTAGAGCGGATCGCCGAGGACGATCGAGTCGAAATCGATGAACGTGATGGAGTCGTCGTCCAGGAAGACGTGGTCGGGCTTCATGTCTCCGTGGATAGGGGAGGAGGGCACCTCCTCCGATTCTCGGAGGACCTTCTCGGCAAGCGATTGGACGGTCGCCTTCCGTTCGGGGCAAGCCCACTCAAGCAGGTCGGAGGATCGGCGAACCAGGCTGAGGCGGTCGGCCAGCGATAGACTTCGGGAGAACGGCAGGTCGTCTTGGTTGAACTCCGCGAGCGCCCTCGCCACGCGTCGCATGGCGTCGGCCGGATCGGAGACGCGTCGGAGGAAGTGCGTCAAGGACTGCCCCGGGGCCTCGGCGAGGATCAGGGTCCGGACGTCCTTCAGATAGGCGATCGGCTCCACGACCGCATAGGCGGCCGGCGAGCGCCTCACCTTGTCTCGAATCGCGCGGAGCGTTTGGAACGTCTCCGCGCCGCGTTGATTTCGCTCCCGATAGACTTTGAGATAAAGCCGGACGGTTTCCAGCCGATTTGATTTCAATTCGCGGGCCCGGACCGTGTACCGGAGTGTGGCCCCCAGCTCGGTCCGATATCGCGTCGGCCGGATCGTCGGGAAGTCGAGATACCAGGACCCGGGGCCGAGCCGCTCCCGCGCGACAGACTCGAGGAGGCCCCTCTCCATGCCCATGACGCGCCGCAGGTTCCGGAGTTTTCGATCGTACGGGAACACCTCCACGATCATCCGAAGGTCAGGGACGAAGGCGATCGGTCGAAACGAGCGCCAGCGCTCCGGGATTTCGCCGGAGGGGTCCTCGTCTTGGAGTTCCTTCCAGAGCTGCTCCGCCTTGGCGTTCTCCGCGTACAGGAGCCCGGTGACCCACTGGTCCCACTCACGTCCGGTCGCTCGGTCCGCGACGTGCAGGGTGTACTGGAGCACGGACCGGGAGTCGGACTGGTGGCATCGGAAGCGGAACGGCCGGCAGGAACGGATCTCGATCGCCTTCCCCGCGAGAGGCTCCAGGTGCTCGCGGAACACCCCGAGCATCTGACCGCAATCCGTGGCGACGGGCAATTCCGGGAACGCGGAGTCGATGGGATAGCCGTCCGAGTCGGCCCGAATGCGCGGCGGACTGGAAAGGGTGGGATCGGCGCCAGGGCTCGTTGACCGGGGGCCCATCCCGGCCGCTGCGGACCGAACCGAATCGCTTTCGTCCACGACTATGCCAACCTCAACAGTTGGACGGCTTCCGTGTGCCGTTGTTGGACCGCCTCCGGCTCTTGCGATCGGTTTTTGCTGAAGATGAGGCCGTGAATCTTACGGAGGAGCGTCGCCCGCTCGTACCAGGCGACCCGGGCTTCCAACTCAGGGTCTGGTCGGGACGAACGTCGGTAGGCATCGAGGACCGTGGTCAAGGCGATCGCGAGGTCGGGGATATTCTTCGGTTTCTTGATCGACATCCGAAACAATTGCGCGAACAGGTTTCCAAGGTCGAAGGCGGGATCTCCTCGAGCGCACTTGTCGAAATCCAAGACGACGATGCGTCCGTCCCTCCATAGGAGATTCGCCGGGCCGAAGTCGCCGTGCACGAACGTCGGGGACGCGACCGAGGCCGCATCGCGCTCGAGGGCCCGCAAAGCGCTCCGTAACGACTTCGCCTCGGTCGGGAACCGCCGGCAAAGGTCCCCCACCCTCGGCCGAAGGTCTTCGAGGACCAAGTTCGGAGAGTGGATTCGGTTCGGGGCGATCGGCAGCCCATGCAGCGTCGCCAAGGTGCGTCCGATCGCGGTCAGGATCGCCTCGCGGTCCCTGGCCAGCGCGTACGTGACGGCCTCCCCCGGCTCGTACGTCAGCAACAGGAGGCGCCGCCGCGCGTGATATCCGAGGACGCTCGGGACGGCCACGCCGGCCTTTTTCCCACCGTCCGAGGACGCGACCTGTTGAAGGACCGCCGCGACCCGACGGGCGTCTTCGTCTCGATCGTAGAATTTCCCCAGCCACTGGTAACGTCGATGCTGCGGGATCCCACCCACCTCGGCTTGGAGGTCGAAGCGCACGACCCTCCGCTTGCCGTATTCCGTGAACTGCGTATCCGAGGTCCAGGTCTCGAGCTTCGCGTCGTACCCTTCCAATTCGTGGAGGGCTCCCGCGAGGACCGCCTCAGTCTCGTCGGGCGCCAGAGCAATCGGGGCCGGGGTCATGCGGAACCCTCCGCGAGCGGCGGGATCTCGAGCGGCGTACGTTCCCGGTCTTCGAGAGGCCGAAGCCACCGGGCGAGATACTCCGTGAGACGGGCCGCCCCGTCGAACGATGGAATCAACGAACGGACGAGCCGCCCGTGAGCGTCCGGATCGCGGGCCAAGGCCCACCGGAGGGCCTCGGCGAGACGTGCCCCGTCCAGTTCCTTCGGGTGGACCCATTGGGCGAGCCCGCGCGCCGCGAGCGTCTCCGCTCGAATCTGCTGCTCGATCTTGTGCGTGGCCCGCGGTACGATCACGAGGGGTCGACCGAGAGATAGGGCCTCGCAGACGCTGTTGTAGCCCCCCATGCTGACGATCGCGTCGGCCGCTGCCATGAGTTGAAAGTTGTCCGCGCGCGAGATGACCCGGCACCTCCGCGGTGCCCTCGCCCTCAAGCGATCCTGAAAGCCCGAGGGCATCAACGGTCCGGTTACCAGGATCGCGTTGAGATTCGGTCGCTCCTTCTGCAGTTTCGCGACCGCGTCGAGTGTGGCATCGAGCACCGGGAACCCGTCGCTTCCTCCCCCCACCGTCGCGACGACCAGAGGCCCTTCCGCGGGGAGGCGGTGCTCCCGTCGGATCGCGGTGGGGTCGCCCCTCGGCGGTTCGCGGATCACGAAGCCGCAGTAGTGGAGCTTTGGACGCACGGACGGCGGGATCGCATAGGCCTTCGCGACGTCGAACAGATCGCGGGACCCGTACACCGCGATCCCATCGTACAGGTTTTCGAGGGCATCGTAGACCCCGAGTTGCTCCCACATCGTCCGCGTTCGCTCGACGCCGTCCATGATGTCGCGCAGTCCGAAGACGAACTTCGTCTCCGGGGACTGCTCCTTCAGCGCGAAGAGGCCGTCGCGGAACTCTCCCTTTCGCCCGAGAGGCTCGTGGTCGACGAGGACGAGATCGGGCGACAGGCCCAGGGCCACCTCCTGCAGGATGCGCGATCGGACGCCCCGAAAGCGGTCGCGGGCCTCGAGTTCCTCCGGATCGGGCGCGAAGCCGCCGTTGAGGGAGAGGCGCATCGGGAGCTTGACGTAGTCGCATCGATCCGGCAACGGGAAGTCGCCCGCGATCGGTGACTCCGTCGCCAAGTACGCGACGGTCTTCGGAAAGGCGGCCAGGATGTGGCGGGCGATCGTCACACTCCGGACGATGTGTCCCATGCCTTTGCTGTCCTGGGCATACATCAGACAGGTGCGCATCCCATCGTCGCGGCGATCCGTCATGGGGCCAGGGGTACCTCGTGGACCGGAGGGCTGGCCAACAGCTCGGCGACCAACGCCGGGATGCGGGTCAAACCTTCGAAGTCAATCTTGCTGCGGCCCGCGGGGGGCGGACCCAGATCGCGGGCGAGCCACTCCGTCAGTTTTCGGGCGTCGAGTTCGCTGGGATGCAGGACGTCGACCAGCCCGAGGTTCCGAAAGCGCTGCGCCCGGATCCACTGCTCCGGTTCCGGGCTCACGCGCGGGACGATGAGGGCGTGCTTCTCGAAGGAGAGGGCCTCGCAAACCGTATTGTAGCCGCCCATCGCGATGATCCGATCCGCGCGCTCAATTAGCGGGGTCGGGTCGTGCACGAAGTCGAGCACGCGGATCTGGGACTTTCCCTCCGCACGCCGGCGAATCCGCTCCCGCTCCTCCCAGGGCATCAAAGGACCGGCGACCAGGATGCCGGTGGCATCGGGCGGCAACGTCGCCTGGAGGAAGGCCTCCCCGAGGGCACCCCCATCGTGGCCCCCTCCGACGAGGCACAACACGATCCGGCCCTGCGGAAGATTGGTGACAAACGGTTCGGCCTCGGCTTTCGCAAACTCGAGCCGCGGGCGCTGGTCAAGATAACCGACATGCCGCGCCTTCGCCGCGATCGGACCGTTGAGTTCGTACTCTCGAACCGGGTCGAAGACGGTCGGATCGCCATAGATCCAGACCGCGTCGTAGTATTTTCGGATCGCCTCCACGTTCGCGGGGTTCGCCCAGGAGCGCCGCACCGTCTCCGGATCGTAGAGGACGTCTCGAAGTCCGAGGACGCAGTGGGTGTTCCCGCGACTCCGCAAGTGTTCGAGGGTCGAGGTCAATTCACCGGCCACCCCGAGCGGCAAGTAGTCCACGATCAGCACATCGGGCTCGAAGACCTCCATGGCACTCCGGATCACCTGGGTCCGGAGGGCGATGAGTTCCGCGTCTGAGACGTCCAGGAGAAAGCGTGGATTGTATTCCCCGTTGGCTTCCTTTCGGAGGGCGGGAAGGGTGACGCAGTCAATCCCCGCGGGCATGAGCAGCGCCCCCGCCTGCCAGGCCTCCGCAATCATGACGATCGCAGGCTGGAGTGCGGAGCGGCGGAGTGCTTGGGCAATCGACGCGTTGCGCCGGATGTGACCGAAGCCCATCATGCCTTCAGAGTAGAGGGCGATACGAGGAGCCCGACGCGAGTGGACCGGGGCCTTCGAGGCCGTCTTGCTCCCGGCTTCATTCGGGACATCGGCAGTGACCGGAATGTGACGAGCCTCGACCATCCTAGATTCCTCGATGGGATTTCTGTTGAATTGGACGTCCGGTCCCAAGGTCGCTCGACGATCCTCGAGTTGCAGACCGCCACATCAGGCACTTCTTTGACCGCCATTGTCCCCTTCCGTACAAACAGAGCATTTGATTTCGCCAACTACTCCGCTCGCACGACGCTATCTCTTTTGAGAAACACGTTTTTAATTGACTCACTATGGATTCTATGTATTCATTAGGCACACACCGCGTCTCGCGCGAGCTTCCGGGAGACGCCCTCCGCGACGGATCCGACCGCGAGAAATTCCGAGAGGAATTTTCAATCGTCGATGACCTTGACGCTCTCTCCGCCGTGTCGCGTTTCTCGCGGACGCACTTCTACCATCAGGGGCATCTCGAGGCCTCCTCCGGTCATGATTGCGACCCCGATCGGGAGGCGGGAAATTTCCTCCGCCATCGATGTCGTAAGGCCTTCCACACTGGCGATGATCGCCTTCAGGTCATTCGGATTCGTGACCTTCAGAATCACTTGCGTGTTGCACTGGCTGAGCACGTTCTTGTCGACCTTCGCAGCGCGCTGCGTGATGATGACGAGTCCCAGGCCGAACTTGCGGCCTTCTGAAGCCAGCGTTCGAAACACCTTCGACGATGCGACCTGGCCGACTTGGGGGCAGAAGTTGTGAGCCTCTTCGACGACGAGCATCATCGGCGGGATCCGACCGACTTTTCGCAACTCGAACATCGCGGTCGCAAGCCGGTTCACGACGAGTTCCTGAATGTCAGGGGGCACGCCCTTCAAATTGATGATCGTCGTCTTTCCCTTGATCACCAGCTCGTCGATCCGCGTCCCCTCTTTCGCGAAGATCTCGACCTCGCTCAGGTATTCGAGCTCGTCGATCAAGGAGGCATTCTGCGGGTCCTCCTCCCGCTCGAGCACTCGGACGACATCTTGGATTGTGTAATCCTTCGCGGCCTGCCGTAGCAGATCGAGGGCTTTTCGCAACGCCGTGAGATGCGTCCGGACTCGGGCCGAGCCGGTGAGGGACAGGATGTCCCGCGCATCGAGGTTGCTCAACGTGAACTTCAACGGCCGGGTCCCCGGATTCACCTTGGTGTCCGGGGAAAAGACTTGGATGATCTCGGCGTACGCATGAGGCTCGACCCGAAACCGAGTGGCGCCATGGACGACCTTCCCCTTCTCTCGGAGGGAGGCGTACTCGCCGTGGGGATCGAGGATGACGCAGGTCACGTGATGCTTCATCAGTTCCTCGATCATGACGCCTGCGATGTAGGATTTTCCGCCGCCCGTCTTCGCCAGGATCGACACATGTTTCTGGACCAACGCATTGATGTCCAGGTAGACCGGCACTTCGTGGCCCGCGAGGAGACCCACGTAAGCTCCGTGCTTCTTGTCCTCCGTCAGCCCGATGACGTCCTGAATCGTGGCCGTCTCCGCGCGACGCACGGGTTCCCCCGCGCGAAACGGCGTCCTCGGGACTTGCAGGAGGCCGCGGTCGTCGCGGTATCCGATTACGCTGATTTGCGCCGAGACTCGCTCCTCCACGTCGACGGGGTCGCCATCCCCGAGGGCTTGGGCCCGATCCAGGGACAGGTCCGTCTTTCGCTGGACCTCGTCGACGCGGCCGAGGACGATGCCGCAGGTCTCGTGTTGGACTTGGACGAACTCGTTGCGCTCCACATCTTCCGCGACCGAACATCGGAACGCGGTCGTCCCGATGTCCCCGTAGATCACGCCAACGAACCCATCGCCATGGTGAGAAGAAGGCCTATGGTGAGCCGCGGATTCCATGCGTGCATCCCATTCGTGGCGCGATAACCGGGCGACCGCATAAATAGCTTTGTCCAGGACCGAGGCCTATTCATCTGGAGGAATTGAGAATCGCCGATGATATTCTTGGGACGCCGTTTCATGGTCCCCACCGGCCCATCGCACCGCGCGATGGGGGATCGGACGGGGGAGGACGCGGTTCAAGTCCTGTTCGGCAAGGCGTTTCTCCTCGAACTGTAGCGAGGCAACATGGAAATGGCGACCGTCTTCGCCCGCGCGTTTCTCCTTCGCAAAGCTTCCCTCGCGGGACGGTCCGCAATCAGGACGGCTT
This sequence comes from Methanobacteriota archaeon, assembly GCA_005878615.1. Taxonomy (GTDB): domain Archaea; phylum Thermoplasmatota; class Thermoplasmata; order RBG-16-68-12; family RBG-16-68-12; genus RBG-16-68-12. The sequence continues at coordinate 37,758 of VBLT01000105.1, read as the reverse complement.
CCGCGAGACGAGGCGCCGTTCAATCGTCGCGACGGCCTCCTCGCTGACGATCTCGGCCGGCCGGGCGGCGTCCAAGACGACGAACCGTCGCGCCTTCGCGAGGCGATCGTAATTCGCGGCGACCCGACGGAGGAACGCGATGTCCTCGAACGGAATCTTGTGGGGTCGATCCTTGATCCGTTCGAATCCGACCTCCGGCGAGACCCGAAGCAGGATCGTCAGATCGGGAGGAAGGATCCAATCCTCGCTCGCCCGCTGGAGGAAGCGGATGGGATCGTGCAGGACTCCGACCAAGTGCGCGCCCTGGTAGGCATAGGTGGAATCCGCATAGCGGTCGCAAAGGACGATCTCCCCGCCCTCGAGGTGCGAACGAATCTCTGGGATGTGTGCGGCGCGATCCGCGAGGAACAGGAAGGACTCCGTGAGAGGGCTGACGCCCTTCTCGATTCCCCGACGAACGGTCTCCCCCAGCCAGTCGCCCGTCGGTTCGCTCGTCAGGAAGACGGAGTGGCCCCGGGACCGGAGGCGGTCCTTCACGAGCCGACTCACGGTGGTCTTGCCGGACCCGTCAATTCCCTCGAACGTGACGAAACCGGAGAGCACGGAAGAGGAACAATCGTTTGCGCATTAAACCGTCGCCGACCGCCGTCGTTTCCGATTCGCACAACGTTCTTATAGCGTGCATCGGCTCCGTGGCGGCGCCGAGACTGGCTCGGGGGCGGGAACGATTTCATGGAAGCTTCGTCCGGATCTCCGGAGGATTTCCGATGGAGGCGATCGCGACGGGCGCTGCCGGAAATGCCACACGCGGATCGTCCTTCTGCCCGACGATCGGCGCCAAGGATTCTGTTTCGACTGCTATGACTCGTTCGAAGTCCACTCGATTGGACTGCCTTAGTCGGTCGCCTGACCGATGAGTTCGCGGCGTCGTTCCTGTCGCTGTTGCTTCCACCGCTTCACGTCCGCATCGATCCACGCCTGAGGCCGACCCTGAGCCTTCAGGATATCCTCGTTGGGCTTCCACACGATGTCCCAGTAGCGGAGGGCTTGCTCGACCTCGTCCGTCACTTCCTCGGCGGAGGGAGAACGATCCTCCACCGCCCTCGCGCCGACCTCCCACGCCCACGCCTTCAGGTCCTCGAGTAGCCGCGACTTTCCGGCGCTCTCCCACGTCAGAGTGGCGGACTTCAGGAGGTCCTTTTCCGCATCTCGGTCGAAGAGGCCAGTGACCCGTTCCGTCGCGCTCGCCCAGAACGGACGGTCCAGACTGCCGCGCCAACGGAGGCCGTGCCTCGCCAGGAGGCGCTTGAACGAATCCTTGTGTTTTGAGTAGACGTCTCCGTCCATCTCAAAGCGAAAACGCATGCCCTGCCATGCACGCGGTCCGAGATAGTTAACGGTTTCGCGAAGCGACGTTGCAGCGCAGGGTTCCGACCCGGGAAATCTCGGCCTCGAGGACGTCGCCGGGGACGATTGGCCACACACCGGCAGGCGTGCCCGTCGCAAAGACATCCCCTTGCTCGAGCGTCATGATCCTTGAACTCGCTTCGATCAGCTCGGGGATTCGGAAGACCATCTGACTCGTGTTCGAGTCCTGCCGAACGACGCCGTTCACCCGAAGGCGAATCGACAGGCCGTGCGGATCGATTCCTCGGTGCGCGACGACGCCCTTGGAAATCGGTGCGAAGGTGTCGAAGCCCTTGGCGGCCGTCCATGGTCCGCCCTCCTCCCGCGCCTTCGCTTGGAGATCTCGGGCCGTGATGTCGAAGAACACAGCGTAACCGCCCACGAGATCCATCGCCTTCGCGGCCGACACATCTCGACCGCCAGCCTTCAGGATCACCGCGAGTTCGGTCTCGACTTCGACCCGTTTCGATTCCGGCGGAAGGAGGATCGTCCCGCCGCCAGGTAAGAGGGCGGTGGTCGGCTTGAGGAAGAAGATCGGCTCCTGTGGGACCGGGGTCCCCATCTCTTTTGCGTGGTCCGCGTAGTTCCGGGCGACGCAGAGGATCTTCGGAACCCGGACGACCCGATCTCCCACTGCGACTTCCGAAATCATCGATTACCCGCCACCGTCCGCGGATGCGCGGCGAGCTTGAGCCGAACGATCGTGATGGCGACGAGCGCGAAGGCGACCGCGGCCACGAAGCCGACCGTCTCGCCGTACGGGGTCGCGTACAACACCCCGATCGTCGTCAGGAGATTGAAGGTCGAGTGCATGATCACCGCGAGCAGATAGTACGGGACGAAGGCCCAAGTGCGGCGGGTGAGCCATGCCTTCGCGAGTCCGTAGCCGAAGGTCGCGCTCGAGCTCGCATGAAGGAACGACGAGGAAAAGGACCGAATCGCAATCACCGCCAAGGAGGCCGTGGCCCCGCCGTCGGGGGACAGGAGGGTGTTCACCCCGTAGATCAGATTCTCCGTCGCCGAGAACCCCAACCCCGCGGCGGCCCCGTAGACGAGCCCATCGAGCAGCCCTTGAATTTCCGGCCGCCCCTCGCGGACCCCCAGGCCCTTCGCGGCCTCCTCGACGATCGGCGCAACGATCAGGGCCCCGATGATCAGGAACACGACGTCCGGATCGTGGAAACGACGGATGAGAAACGTGTTCAGCGGCCCAACTTGACCGAGGGTCGCGGCTAAAATCAGGCTGAAGATGACCGCGACGATCACGCTGAACACGGCGCCCCACAGGAAGGCACGGATCACGTTTCGCCACGGTTCTCTCCCATATCGGGCCGTGTTCCGGATCCACACCATGAAGACGATCGGCATCGTGAAGGCGGAGATCAAGAGGACGCCGAGAAAATATGGCGAATCCGCGAAGCCCGCCAACGTTGCACCAGGTCAGCGGTCCCCGAATTCGCCGACCTGTTCTCGAAGCTTTGCATGGGCCGCCGCGAGGCGGGCGACCGGGACCCGGAAGGGAGAACACGACACATAGTTGAGGCCGAGGAGGTGGCACAGTTCGATGCTCGACGGATCCCCGCCGTGCTCGCCGCAGATCCCGATCTCCAGGTCCTTGCGGACTCTTCGACCCTTCTGGACGCAGGTGCGCATGAGCTGGCCGACGCCCTCGCGGTCCAGGGTCTGGAACGGATTGAAGGGGAGGATCCCCCGTTCCACGAAGTCCAGGAGGAACTTGCCCTCCGCGTCGTCACGGCTGTACCCGAACGTCGTCTGCGTGAGATCGTTCGTCCCGAAGGAGAAGAACTCCGCATGTCGGGCAATCGCATCGGCGGTGAGTGCGGCCCGCGGAAGCTCGATCATCGTCCCGAACTTGTAGGCGATCGTGACGCCCTCGCGCTCCATGACCTTCTTCGCCTCCCTCTCGAGGGCTTCCCGCTCGACCTTGAGTTCGTTCACGTGGCCCGCGAGGGGGATCATGATTTCGGGCTTCACGACGACTCCCTCCTTCGTCAGGGCGCAGGACGCCTCGAAGATCGCCCGGACCTGCATCTCCGTGATTTCGGGGAAGGTGATGCCCAGGCGGCACCCCCGGAGGCCCAGCATCGGGTTCGCCTCGCGGGTCGCCGCGACCGCCTCGAGGAGGCGCTGCTTCTCCGGTAGGAGCGTCTCGATCCCTCGGCCGAGGTCGCCGCCGCCCGCCTTCCGGACCTCTTCGAGGAACTCCTTGTCTTCGTCGGAATGGGCGTTCCGGACGAGCACCTCCGGGTTCCCCTGCGCCATCGTCAGTTTCGTCACCTGGACGAGCAAGGTCTCGTATTTCGGGAGGAATTCATGGAGCGGCGGGTCGATGAGCCGGATGATGACCGGGAGTCCTTGCATCGCCCGGAGGATGCCTTCGAAGTCCTTCTTCTGGAGCCGGCCGAGCTTCTCGAGGGACCCGAGGTAGCGGCGCGAGAGGCCCTCCAAGGCTGGTTCGAGGGTCGCAAGGCGCTTCCCGAGCGTGGACCGACGGTCCTCCTTCGCGGTGTCGATCTCGGCCTTGATCGCCCGAACCTCGCCCGAGACCTTCCGGTAGTCCGGGGCCGCCAAGATCATTTCGTGGACGATGCCGAGCCGATCCGTCTCCATGAACATGTGCTCGGTCCGGTCCAAGCCGATCCCTTGGGCGCCGAATGCCCGGGCGCGTTCCGCGTCGCGCGGATAGTCGGCGTTCGCCCAGACCTGGAGGCGACGCTCCTCGTCCGCCCACCGCAGGAGGGTCTGGAGGTCGGTCTCCTTCTGGAAATCCGGATCGATCGTGGGGATGCGACCTTCGAAGACCTCCCCGGAGCTGCCGTCGATGGACACGAAGTCGCCGCGATGAACCACCTTCCCGCCGACCCGGAAAAGACCCTCGTCGTAGTCGACGACGATCGATTCGCAGCCGGTGACGCAGGGAATCCCGAGGCCCCGGGTCACGACCGCGGCATGGCTCGTCGCGCCCCCTCGAGCGGTCAGGACGCCTTTCGAGTGCAAGATCCCGTGGACGTCGTCGGGAGATGTCTCCACCCGGACGAGCACGACCGGTTTCTTCTCGTCGCGTCCCATCCTCTCGGCTTCGTCCGGGTCGAACGACGCGAACCCCGCGGCGGCCCCGGGAGAGGCGTTGAGGCCCCGAGCCAAGAATCGGCCTTCCTTCCGCGCCCCACCCTTCGCGCGCTCGTCGAACTGGGGCAGGAGGAGCTGGATCACGTGCGCCGGCTCGACGCGGAGGATGGCCTCCTGCTTCGTGATGAGACCCTCCCGCGCCATGTCGACGGCCGCCTTCACCGCGGCCCGGGCGGACCGCTTCCCGGTCCGGGTCTGGAGCATCCAAAGCTTCCCCCGCTCCACCGTGAACTCGATGTCTTGGATGTCTCGGTAGTGCCTCTCCAGGTGGTCGGCGGCCTCCGAGAACTGGTCGTACACGACGGGGAAGGTCTCCCGCAGCTGGCCGATGGTCAAGGGCGTGCGGATCCCCGCGACGACGTCCTCGCCCTGGGCGTTCGACAGGAACTCCCCGTACAGCTGCTTCTCTCCCGTCGAAGGATTCCGGGTGAACGCGACGCCCGTGCCGGAGTCGGGTCCCATGTTCCCGAAGACCATCGTCTGCACGTTCGCAGCGGTCCCGAGGTCGTGGGGGATCTTGTTGAAGTTCCGGTAATCCACCGCGCGCTTCCCGTTCCAGGAACGGAAGACCGCGGCGATCGCCTGTTGCAGCTGCTCGCGGCCATTCTGCGGAAAGGGCTCACCGACCTCGGCTTGGTAGAGTTCCTTGAACTCTGCCACGATGGCCTTCAGATCGTCGGAGGAAAGCTCGGTGTCCTTCGCCGCGTGGGATGCTTCCTTACGTCGTTCGAGGAGCGCCTCGAACTTGCGGCCGTCGACATCTTTGACGATCCGACCGAACATCGCGATGAGCCGTCGATAGGAGTCCCACGCGAATCGTTCATTCGAGATCCGCCCGAGCGTCTCGACCGTCTCGTCGTTCAATCCGAGGTTGAGGACCGTGTCCATCATCCCCGGCATGGAGAACTTCGCGCCCGATCGGACGGAGACGAGGAGGGGATTCGACGGGTCGCCGAACCGACGCCCAATCTTCGTTTCGACGGTCGACAGCGCCGATTCGACCTGTTTCCACAGGCCTGGCGGGAACCGACCCGTCCGAGCGAACGCGTTGCAGGCTTTCGTGGTGATCGTGAAGCCGGGCGGGACGGGGAGGCCGAGCCGGGTCATCTCGGCGAGCCCGGCACCCTTGCCGCCGAGCAGGTCCCGCATCGAGGCGTTTCCTTCTTCGAATAGGTAGACGTACTTCGGCAGCCCGTTCCCCTGTCGTAGTAGCTGAGGGCGTTATATAACAATTTTCCGAACGGAATCAGGCGAGCCCTCGCAGATCCTCGAGGAGCTCGGCGCAGCGGATGATGGCGAGGAGCGCGTACAGCTGGTAGAGGAGGGCGAGCCGCGTGGCCAAGGCGACCCCCGGGTCGTCGAACTTGGCGAACAGTTCGTCGATCGCGGCGCGGGCCGCCCGGATCGAGCCGAGGCTCTCGAGGTCTCGGAAGTCCGTCACGAGGGACCAGAGCGCGTCCCGGACCGCGGTCGAGTGCTTCCGCCACGAAGCGAGCAGGACGGCATCGCTTCCGGATACGTACTGACGACTTCCCAGGAACATGAGCCCTTCCGATAGACCGCTCATCAAGAAGCGCATGAGGCTCGGATGCCCTGCGGTCAGTACGTTCTCCACGGCGAGCACGCCGACGGAGGCGAGGTCGTAGTAGCTGGCGGTCTCCGCGGACCGGTTCGATGCCCGGAGGCCGTCGATCTCCTGCCCGTACAGATAGAAGCGAGAGACCGCATCGAGGGCTTCGTCCGCGGTCCGCTGGAGCGCGGACTTCTTCTGAACGGCCAGCCAGCGGGAGAGGACTTGGAGTTCCCCGCGGAGCCTTAACACCGCCGCGGGATCCAGGGTCGCGAGGCAGTCCCGCAAGGTGGTACGGTACCCCTCCACGACCGCAATCTCGTCCCCCGCCGACATTCGGGACGGCATGGGACTCCGGTCTCTAAAGGTGTTTGGCGGAAGGCCCTAGAACCCCATCTGATACACTTTCAGGTCGGCGCGCTTCCGCTCGAGGAACCGGTACACCGTCCTGTGTTCGCTCCCCCTGAGGAGCATGAAAACCGCCTCGCGGGCGATCGCCATCTCGAAGGCACCGCCGATCATCGCGACCGTGTGGCCGGAGACGCTGACGTCCACGCCGGTGAGCTCTTCGATGATCCGTCGCGTCTTCCCCCGGGTGCCGATCAGCCGCGCCCGGACCTGGGCCACCCGGTTCTTGGAGTGCGCGAAGTCTTTGATATCGAGGATCTCCAGGTAGCTCTCTTCGTCGAGGAGACGGAATGCCCGGTCTTCGGAGAACCCGCGGGCCATCGCCTGCACGACATCTCGGGCCTTCAGGGCCAGCACGGGATCGGCCGCGGCGGTCTCGTCGATGGTGACGTCCCCGGTCGCGGAATCGACCGCGATCCGCGTTCCCGTTGACTCTTGGAGCCGTTTCTTGGTGGCGCCCTCCGGCCCGATCAGGACGCCCAGCCGATCCGATGGAATCCGTGCGTACAGCATGTCAGTCTCGGAGGATCTCTTGCTCGAGCGATGCCGGCGTCACATCGACACGGAGTCGTTTGAAGAACCGGGCGATATTCGCCACGTCCCGCCGAAACCATTCCTCGGCACGAGGATGATCCAGCGGAACCGCCTGGCCCACATCGATCACGACGATACGGTCCTGCCACCAGAGGAGGTTGTACTCGCTCATGTCGGCGTGAACGAGCTTCGACTTCCGGATGCCCCGCAAGTTCGTGACGACGTCTCGATAGGCGGACGCCGGTGAATCCAACGACACCTCCCGCAAAGAAGGCGCAGGCTGCGTCTCGTCGCCGATGTATTCCATGACCACGATGTTGTCCAAGACCCGCTCCGGAATCGGCACGCGAACCCCCGCATCGCCCATTCGGACGAGATTCTTGTATTCCTTTTGGGCCCAAGCGAAGATCGTCGGTTTCGTGGCCCTCTTGATGCGTTTGAACCGGGGATCGCCCTCGATATACATGGCGATGTTTCGAAAGGTGGCCGTCGCGATCCGGTAGATCTTCAACGCCTTGCCCCGGCCGGACCCGTCGGTCGCGTGGAACACGTTCGCCTCCTTGCCGGTGCTCACCGGATAATCGAGGGTCGAGATGACGCCGTCGCTGATGAGGGAGGCGATGGTCAGAAGGGCGGCGTGGTCGAACACTTGGTCGTAGGTCTTGCGCGTCGCGCTGTCTTTCTGCCTCGTCCGGAGCGCATCGACCTGGGACTCGAGATGCCGCATGCGTCGGTCGTCGATCACGTCGGAAAAACGAACGGCCCGGTCCACTAAGAGCTTTGTGGGGTCAGAAGACGTTGATCGACTTGGGGATGACGCCGCGACGGGCCATGTAGCTGGCCTCGGTCTTCGTGTATCGGTGCTTGATGTCGCACTTCTCGTCCTGGAATTGCCAGACCTTGACGACGAGGAGGTCCCCCTCGCGGATCCACATCCGCTTCTTCAGCTTCCCCGGGATCCGACCGAGCCGGCTCTTCCCGTCCGCGCACATGACGCGGACCCGGGACGCGCCGAGGAGCTGGTCCGCAATCCCGAGAATCTCGCCGTCTTTCGTGCGAGGCATCCGGACGCGGACGACCTCTTCTTCCACCACTCCCGCATCGATGGGGAGGGATGGCTTAAACATTTGCGGGGTCCATCACTCCGGGAGATCGACGGCGTCCGCGACGAGAGACCGATCCTCGGGCCGGGTCTCGCCGACGGGCGCGTACGGAAACGGAACGGGCGGCGCCTCGAAGAACGTCGGGCTCACGATGTCGACCCCTTCCGGCAGGGCGTACGGCTGATCGTCCACGTGCCCGAACCAGTAGACGACGGCCCCGTCCCCGAACAGGTCGCTGTACGGCTGGAGCTGTTTCTTGATGTGCCGCCGGATTTCGTACGGGTCGCCGAACGTGGCCTTCGATTCGATCCAGTACTTCCTGGAACCGTTCATCTCGAGGGGTTTGTGGAGGAGGATGTCGGGAGTCTTGTCGTACTTCGCTCGGAGGTCCTTCTCCGTTTCGTATTCAAGGCCGCGGGCGTTCAGCCATGTGTGAAGTTTCGCCTCCCCCCATCGACCGCGGGCATACTGCCGGGCCGTCCCCCCGGGCGAGTACACGATGTCGGCTCGATTGACCTCGTCGAGCTCGCGGCGCAGGCGCCGATCCTTGACCGAGTCGATGTCGTTGATCATCTTCCAGAAATTCTTGCGGGAGATCCGACGCTGTTCCAAGACCATGAGGGCGGTGAGGATCGCGGGGAAGTCGAAACGCCGCGCGATCTCGAGGAGGCTCGTCCCGTTCTGCCACATGAAGGCCAACCGACGGGCTTGCGCCTTCACTCGATAGAACTTCTTCGTCGTGTCTCGGACGACCCGCTGGGTGTAGATCACGAGCAGGAGTTCCTTGTCATAGCCGAAGTTTTCGGCCAAGAAATCGATGTCCTGCGCCGTCCCGAGCTTGCCGTAGAGGTCTTGATATTCAACTAATTTCATCGATAAGGCCACTAGACCACACTGAAAGACGGGGGAACTAGTTGGACCAACTAGGCACCGTACTTAAAGGTTTGCGGGTGAACGACGGGCCCGAGAACGCCGCTTCCCACCGGTCGGAAATTCACAAGGCTGCGTCGGTGGTCCCAATGGTGGGATAGCCCGCCGCGAATGGATAAATAGGGCGTGATTCGTGGGCATCCGTAGGTGCCGACGGACATCTCGAAGATCATCAGCGACGCGGCCTACCAGGCCTACGAACGTCGGCTCCTCCATCAGGTCAAGCAGGCCGTGGTCCCCCACCACGTGGCGATCATCATGGACGGGAACCGCCGATTCGCCCGGGAGATCGGCCTGGGGAATGTGTTGGACGGACATGTGAAAGGTCGGGACAAGCTCGAGGAGGTCCTCGAATGGTGCCTCGAGGTGGGCGTCCGGATCTTGACCGTGTTCGCGTTCTCGACGGAAAACATCCGTCGCGCGAACGAGGAAGTCGAGCACCTCATGCACCTGTTCGCGGAGAACTTTCGGCGCGTGGGCGACGACGACCGGGTCCACCGTCACCAAATCCGCGTGAGCGTGTTCGGAAACCGCGAACTGCTGCCGCCCGAAGTCATCGAGGCGATCGAGTACGCGGAGGGTCGGACGAAGGCCTATGACCAGTATCGCTTCAACGTCGCGGTCGCATACGGCGGCCGCGAAGAGATCCTTCGGGCCATCCGCGACGTGGTCCAGGATGCGCGGGCGGGCAAGGTGGACCCGGAAGACGTGGACGAGAAATTCTTCTCGAAGCGGCTGTACACCGCGGATCTCCCGGACCCGGACCTGGTCCTTAGGACGAGCGGGGAAGAGCGGATCTCGAATTTCCTCCTGTGGCAACTCGCGTACTCGGAACTCTACTTCGTCGATGTCTACTGGCCCGGATTCCGTAAGATCGATTTCTTGCGGGCCCTTCGATCCTATCAAATGCGCCAGCGGCGGTACGGCGAGTAGGCTTACCGGAGCCCTTAAGACGCCCCGCCAGCTTGCGCGCGGCAATGAAGGGGGAAGTCGTCTTCTACCGACTCTTCGACATCGGTGCCTCAGTGGACCTCGACGAAATCCAAAAGACCATCGACATGCCCTTCCTCTCCGGTCGCTTCCCATCGGAGCGGGCCGCACCGCGGTACGCCCGATTCGCGCAACCGCTGCTCGTGTTCCTCGATCAGCGGGGCCTTGCGACGAACCTCGGACCCCTGACCGCTTCGATCGGGGTGAAACTGTATGGCGTCGGCGCCCTCGCGATCGTCGTTCGAGTTCCCTTCGAGGCGGCGGTCCTCCGCGACCTAAGGCCCTTCGCGAGCCTTCGGATCCTGGAGGACGGCCGCGAGCGAAATCTGAACGAATACTGTGGCGGGCTCGCCGAGCGAATCATCGAGGACCTCGTGCCGTTCCTCCATGACGCGTACGATGCGAGGGTCGAACCGGAGCCGTACACGGTGTACTGCGTCTCCGTCACCGAGACCCCGGTCCGGGAGTTCTCCACGACGTGGCGGCGGGAGGTCACGGCTCTCCTGGCGAACGATCCGCGGCCGGATGCGATCAGCGACGAGGAGGTCGAGGACACATGGCGAAACTGGTTTTCGTACTACCAGGATGATCTCGTCGTCCTCGAGTGGGACGCGGCGCTCGTCGTGGAGCCGAGTGCAGCCTACGAAGACACGCTCACCGTCTTCGAACTCGCGAACCTTCAGCTCCTTGAGATGCGGACCTACGATGCATACCTGGACAAGGTCGTGGACAAGGCCTATGATGACCTGGAGGACCTGTTCGCCCGGAGCTCGATCCTCCGCAGCGGCCACGACACGGTCAAGGAGCTCGCGGAGATTCGAATGGACCTAGCGGAGGCGACGTTTCAAGTCGACAACATTTCGAAGCTCTGGGGCGACTGGTTTCTCGGGAAGGTGTACCGGGCGTGCGTCCGCAAGTTCGAACTCGAGTCCTGGAGAAAGAACGTCGCGGACAAGATGAGGGACCTCAGCGAGATCTACGAAGTGGCACACTCCGAACTCGAGGCTCGGAGGCTCCTCCTCGTGGAACTCCTCGTCGTCCTCCTTTTCGTCGTGGACGTCGTCATCCTTGCATTCCGCGGTTGACGCGGCGGCGTTGAAGGACGACACTCACGCAGTCGCGATGGGCGCGGAAAGTCCCATGGCCTGATACACCCGATCAATCGCCGTTCGTGCCGTCCTCTCGTCGTCGGTTTTGACGAGGATCTTCCCGCTCTCGTAGACGGTGAGCTCGGGCTCACCCTCGAGGATCAACATGACCTTCACATCGGTCACGGCCCATCCGTTCTGCCGGAGCCGTTCTGCAGCCGCGCCCAGATCGACGCGACGCGCCTGTTTCAGACTCGAAATGAAAGCGGTCGCCGTCCGACAGGGCTTGAGGAGATAGTAGGTCATGAGGCCCCTTGCAATTCGGAGGAGCTTGATCGAGCGGGGCCGTGCCCCATGAACTTTTCCGCCTCCACGCGGTCAAGGCACATCGCCACGAGACGCTCCAGATCGAGTTTCGCTTCCTCGCCGAGGATCTGATCCATTCGCGCGTGAGTCGACGGTCGGCTCGGGCCGAGGAGATCGCAAATCTCGGGGCCCTTGGAGACCTCGTACGTCCCGATCTCCCGAGCGCGATCCACCACTTCCTGCTTGTCGAACCCAATCAGGGGACGCAGCACCGGGCGCCGTGCGACCGCGTCGATCGCCCGGAGGCTCGCCAGCGTCTGGCTCGACACTTGCCCGAGGTTCTCGCCGGTCACCAGCACGTCCGCGCGTTCTCGGTCCGCGAGGGCGTCGGCGAGCCGCACCATGAGTCGTTTCGTCAGGACGAAATAGAATCGGCGGTTCGCGGCGTGGGCCACTTCCGCAAAGGCGGTGCCGACCCGCACGACATAGAGCGACGGGATCCCAAGGATCCCGCACAAGGTCCGCGCCTTGACCGCTGCGGCTTCGTCGGTGATCGGCTCGAGGGAAAAGTGGGCCGCGACGAGGCCGAGGCCCTGACGGGCCATCAAATCGCCCGCGACGGGACTATCGAATCCCCCGCTCAACAGGAGGACTCCTTTGTGGGGCATCTCAGATCCCCACATATTTGGCGTACACTGCACGCGCCTCCGTCTCGTCCTTGACCCCTCGAATGAGCGCGCGTCCGTCCGCGAACACCGTGAGCCGTCGACCCTCGACATCGACGAGGAGGACGCCCCCGGCCCTGCGGGCAGATCCGAGTGCCTCCAGCCGACGCCCGAGGCCGTCCAGATCGATCGTGCCCGAACGGATCGGATCGAGCGAGATCGTGTCGCTGCCACAAATTGAGGCGAGTACCTGGGATCGTCGTGCGCCGAGGTATTCGCGCTCTCCCCTCCCGCACGCGGCACAATCGCGGCGGCGGGCGAGGTGAATCCTCTGGATCTCCGGACGCCATCCGTCGATGACGAGGAGGTCGCCCGATGGGGCCTGTCCAACGAGGACGCGAATCGCCTCTCCCGCCTGAATCGCTCCGACCTCGGCGGAGACCGCGTTGAAGATGCCCGCGGTCTCGCAGGTCGGCAGGCTTCCCGGTGGGGGCGCGTTCGGATTGAAACAGCGGAAGCACGCCGTCTCCGGAGAGCGGATCGCGAAGACCATCCCGTACGTTGCGATGGCGCCTCCGTAGACCAGAGGGATGCCGCGGTCCATGGCCGCTTCGTTCAAGAGGAACCTCGTCTCGAGATTGTCGGTCCCATCGATGATCGCATCGATGTCGGCCAGAATCTCCCGTACGGTTCCGGAGTGGACATCGCGAGGGACCGCCTCCACGCGGACCGCGGCGTTCACGCTTTGAAGCCGTCTCGCGGCGGCCTCCGCCTTCGGCGTTTCGACGTCCGCCTCGGAGTACAAGGTTTGTCGCTGCAGGTTCACGAGTTCGACCACATCACGGTCGACGAGGCGCACGCGACCGACCCCGGCTCGGACCAGCAAGTCGGAAGACACGCTCCCGAGGGCGCCCAGGCCGACGATCGCGACGCGGGACGAGCCAAGGGCCCGCTGGCCCTTCGCCCCAATTTCCGGGAGGACGGTCTGTCGGCGATATCGATCCGGCCCAGCCACAGCGGGCTAACGAGGCCACGACATATGGCCTTTGTCCACCGAACGCCGCGTTCAAATGTGACGCAGGGCGAGTGAAGGTCCGGACGAGAGCCGGTCTTCGTCCCCATCGCGATCGCGCCGCCGAACGGACCCGTCGAGGGGGAGGCTCGGAACGAACTTCGGTTTCACGCGGGCTTTCGTGGCCGCCTCGAAACCGGACGCGAGTTTGATGAGCTTCGGTTCGCCGAACGCGGTCCCCATGAAGGAGATCCCCACCGGGAGGCCGAACGCCATCCCCGCCGGGACGTTGATGACCGGATACCCCGCGATCGCCGCGGGCGACGAGCTCGCGCCGGTGAAATGGTCGCCGTTCACGAGATCGGTCGGCCAAGCCGGAGATCCGGTCGGCGCGATTAGGGCGTCCAGATTGTCTTTCGCGAGGGCCGCATCGATGCCGTCGGGACCGCCGATTCGACGCTCCTCGGCGAGGGCGGTGTTGTAGTCTGCCTCGGAATACGGATCGGACTCCGCGAACTCGAACCATTCCTGCCCGAACCACTTCAGTTCGGAATCCTTGTGATCCAGGTTGAAGGCGATGGCCTCCGCGAGCGTGGCGATCGGCACCCCGCTCCGCGAGGCGAGGTACGCGTTCAGGTCCCGCTTGAATTCATAGACGAGGACGGTGATTTCCTCCGCGCCCTGATTGATCTGGTCGATCGTCGGGATGTCGGCCGGGTCGACGACCGTCGCTCCTGCGTTCTGGATCGAGTGAATCGCGGATTCCAAAACGCCGTCGGTCTCCTCGCTGTAGCCCGTCACACCTTTGCGAGCCACCCCGATCCGGGCGCCGCTGAGCCCGGTGGGATCGAGGAATTGGGTGTAGTCGGAGTAGACTTTGTCCCGGTTGTCGTTCGTGGCCGGGTCTCGCGGGTCGGGATCCTTGCTCGCCATGCCCCCGAGCAGGGTGGCCGCGTCGGCGACGGTCCGCGCGTGCGGCCCAATCGTGTCTTGGCTATGGGAGATCGGAACAACCCCGGCCCGGCTGGTGAGTCCGACGGTGGGCTTGATCCCAACGATGCCGCAGATTGACGCGGGACATACGATCGAACCGTCCGTCTCGGTGCCGACGGAACCGGCGGTCAGGTTCGCCGATGACGCGATGCCGGAGCCCGAGCTGGATCCGCAGGGATTCCGGTCCAAGTAGTATGGGTTTCGGCACTGACCTCCGCGCCCGCTCCAACCGCTCGACGAATGGAAGGACCGGAAATTGGCCCACTCGCTCATGTTCGTCTTCCCCAAGATGATCGCGCCGGCCGCCCGAAGGTTGGCGGCCACGGTCGCGTCCTGGGCCGGGGCCGGTCCGACGAGCGCTAAAGATCCGGCGGTGGTCATCATCTGGTCCGCGGTGTCAATGTTGTCTTTCAGGAGCACCGGGATCCCATGGAGGGGCCCGCGGACCTGACCCGCTCGCCGCTCCCGGTCGAGCCCTCTCGCAATCGATCCGGCATCGGGATTGACTTGGAGAATCGAGTTGAGGCTCGGACCGTTACGATCGAGCGCCTCGATCCGGTGCTCGTAGGTCCGCGTCAGGCGGACGGCCGACAACCGGCCCGCCGCCATCGCGGCTTGGAGCTCGGCGATCGTCGCTTCTTCGATCTCCATGCCGGGCACCTCAGGCCGCATCTCGGGGACGGCACGGAGAAGCGGCGGCGCGATCCCGGCAGCGGCCGTCGCGGCCGTGGCCGTCGCCCCGAGGCGAAGGAATTCTCGGCGGTCGATGTCCATCCTAGCGCCTCCGTCCGCGCGACCGTTCGTTTACCTGCAGAAATTCCCGGGACACGTCCCCTATGTTGCTGCGCTCCGTTAAGTTAGATCGCACGACGACCCGCCCCCACAAGGCTTCCCCGGAATCAGTGCGAGATGCTAAAGACTTGCGGCGGTCAAGGAGGGAAGGCGAAGGAGAGCCGGAGTCGCGAGCGCACCTCTGCGACCTCGGTCCGGACATCTTCGGCGCGGCCCGCGCGGACGATGAGCCCCGCGATGACCTGCATGTCGTCCTCCGTCGCGCCCATCCGGGTGATCTCCGCCGTCCCGATCCGGCCGACCGCGTCGACGATGAGGTTGTTCGCCTCGAGCCGGTCCGCGAAGTCCGCGGGACCGAGGCCCCATTTTTCTTTCAACGCCTCCAGGTCGACGTGGATCTGATGCGTCGCGGAAAAGCCCTGGGATGCAAACTTCACTGGCAAACCCCATTTGTCCAGTTGGCTCGCGAGCACTCTCGAGTTGGTGACCACCTGTCTCGCGTAGGCGGGCCCGAACTCTTTCATCTCCCGGAGGACCTGTGCCGTGGCAGCGATCCGGTTCCAGTGGGCATTATCTTGGATCCGCCACAGGAAGCTGCCCATCGCCCGCTCGAACAGGTCCTTGCGGTTCGAAAGGAACAAGCCGCCCTGCGGTCCCGGGAACGACTTGTGGGTGCTCGCGCTGAGGACATCGACGCCCTCCAACATCGGCTTCTGGAATTCGCCCCCGGCGATCAGGCCGAGCACATGGGAGGCATCGTAGCCCAAGATCGTTCCGACGTCGTCGCACGCTCCGCGGAGCCACCGCAGGTTGTACGGGAACAGGATGAAGCTCGCGCCGAGGAGCACGAGCCGTGGCCTCGTCTCGATGATCAGGTCCGCGGCGGCCTTCGGATCGACGTTCCACACCGGTGGGTCGAAAGGGAGAAATTGGACATCGAGGCCGAGGTACTCGGGCAGGAACCCCGGCATGTAGCCGTCGTATCCGCCGTGTGCGGCGGAGATGACCAAGATCCGATCGCCTCGCTTGCAACAGGCTTGCAGTAAGAGGAAGCCCGCGAGGTGGCCGGACAACGGTTTGAGAGAAGCGAACGCCGAGCGGAACACCTCACGGGCGTGCCGCTCGGCCAGCTCTTCCATCGCATCCGTGTGTTTCGTCCCGCGGTACGCGTTCTTCAGTCCTGCAAGAGAAGGGACCAGGTCGTCGGGGAGTGTGTACCGATGCGCGAAGTCCGAGCTGAGGAGAGATCGCGCGGCATCACTCATCACATTTTCCGACGCTTGAAGGTTGAGCGCCTCGCGGAGCCTCCACTCTTCGTGGGCTTTCACGATGTCGTGGAGGTCGGCCACGGGTCCGGATACTCACCGCGAATATTAAACAACGAACGGCGGGCCTTCGGGCACGGATCAGTTGTAAAGGTTGAATTCGTCCTTCTCAGGGACCGTGTCCCAGTCTTCTTCCCCTTCCTCGAAGACCGCGTTGAACAGGGCGCTGACGACCTCCCGGAGCTGCTGAATTTCCGAGCGAAGTCGGCTGAGCTCCCGCATGAGTTCTTCGTTGGACGGAGACATCGGCAACTTCTTCGGGCTGCTATCACGGGGAAGGTTCATATCTTTTTGCCTTCGATTCTTGGTGCTAATTCTCGGAACGCAACGGTCAGAAATTTTTCGTCACCGGCGACGGTCGCGATCGCGATCCCGGCCTCCGCCACCTCGCCTGTCGCGACCCCTACCGCCTCCGCCGCGATCGCGGAACCGTTCGCGGCCGCCGCCCCGTCCGCCTCGGTCCCGACCTCCGCGGTCCGCCCCTTCGGGACGCCCTCCGCGATGTTTCTCCGGGATCGTTCCTCCGCCGAGTTGCGTCGCCGGAACGAAGAGACGAAGATCCGCGTAGTCTGCGGCGACCTTCCTTCGCTCGGTCCGTTCGTCTCTCGGACAGTACAGGTCGTGTCCTCGGAGTTCGAGGGGTCCGCGACAGACGGAACAGAGCGCCTTGACCACACCCAGGTTCGCCTCGGCCGTCGTCAGTTGGACGGACGGCTTGACTTGGATGACCTTCGCTCGGATGATGTCGCCGAGGCGGAATTTGTCGTGGATGTCCTCCGTGTAGTCCTCGGAGACATTGGAGATGTGGATGGTCCCTTCGGCTTCCCCGCTGACCTGTCGGGTTCGGCCGTGGATCGCCAGGACTGTGGCGGTCGCCATCATCCCCCGGATGTCGTCGATCGTCCCGTACACGATATCGCCGACTTTCAATTCGGCCGGAGGATTGAAGGCGCGAACGCGGGCGACGCGGTTCGCCGGATCGAGGATGAGGACGCCCGGGGTCGCCGCGTACACGCGGCCATTCTTCTCGTACGTTCCCTCGCCGGGTTCAAACTCCTCCGCGACGGCGATCTCGTCTCCGGGGAGGACCATCTTCGCTTCCATTCGGACCGATTCGCTCCTCGTTCCGGACGCACAGGGGACCTCGGTATTTAGTCCTTCGCCACCTCGAAGCGGAAGAGGAGCACGGCAATCGTCCGGAGCTCGTCCCGATGGAAAGGGAACAGATGTGCGATCGGAAAGGCGTACTCGAGGCGATCGGTGATCGAACCTCCGGAGGCCTCGATCCGTCGTCGCACGAATTCCTCCGACGCTGGATTGAGAAACGTGTAGGCCACCCGGCCGCTGGCGATCGCGGCGTCGAGGAACGGACGATCGGCCTTTCGGGTCTGGGCCCCGAACGGAGGATTCATCACGACGGTATCGAAGGGCTCGTGGAATCCGTCGACGGTCCTCCGAACCCATTCCACCTCGACTCCGGCGCGGGCCGAGTTGCGGCGGGCGACCGCGAGGGCTTTTGAATCCGAATCGATTCCCAGCACCCGACCGGCGCCTAGGAGTTTCGCGGCGATCGCGAGGATCCCATTCCCGCACCCCAGGTCTACGACGGATCGACCCGCAATATCGCCGCGTCCCGCCCCGAAATAGACGAGCTCAGCCGCGATCCCCGCGGGCGTCGGATACTGTTCCGAGGCGGCCGTCGGATCGGCGATCGGGTCGAGCGACTGTAAGGTACGCTCCAGTTGGACCTTCTTCATCGCCCTGTCCTCGAGCGGCGGTTTAGGCCGCGCCTCACGCTTGACCCTGCCGGACGGCTTTCGCGCCGCGCGGGGTGATCGTGACGGCGAAATCGGAGGCCCCGTACCACAGGATCGTCACCAGGCCCTCCCGTTCGAGCCGATCGAGCTCGGCCTGGATTTCGTCGAACTGCACACCGCGCAGGATATCGAAGAACTGATTCTTCTTCAAGCCGATCGATCCCCGTTTCTCCAGCAGCACCAACACCTTGTCCCGGACGCTCCGCTGTGCCATGCGTTCCTCTTCATGCCGGAACGCGCGATCGACCATCTCGATGGCGAGGGAATTGAACACGTCCTCGACGAATTCGCCGGTCCGGGCGGAGGTCAGGACATACGGCGCACGGTGGACCTCGGCGGCCCGCCGGATCTCCTCTTCCGAGATCGCCCGCTGCGGTTCGAGATCCTTCTTGTTGACGACGAGATAGAGGGGCACGTCCCCGGTCACCTCCAGGGCCGCGGAAATCCAATCCGCCAGCGCGTCCAAACTCTCCTTCCGCGTCAGGTCGCAGACCGCCATCAGGGCCTGTGCACCGTGGTAGTAGGTCTCCCGGACAAGGTCCCGAAAGCCTTTCTCGCCCATGATGTCGAAGATCGACATGTCCATGTGGACCTCCACATCCGCTCCATGGGGCACCACGAGTTCGATCTTGCTGACCCGAGTCCCGACCGTACGCAGGTAGGCGTCTTCGTACTCGTTCATGACGAACCGTCGGACCAGGGACGTCTTCCCGACTCCGCTCTCCCCCAGGAGCACGAGCTTCGTCTTCATCCGCTGGATGTTCGGCATGAGAAACCTGAGGGGCTCCCCATCCGAGGGCCGGGTATAAGCCGTTTCGTTGGTCCCTACCAACGGATGTTCGCTTCCGGTGTTCCTTGCGGTCTTTCTCCGCTCGGTGGGCGCCTCGGATTCCACCATCCGACCTCCTGCGTTCTATGTCCTGGGAATAAAAATCAGCACGAGCGTCGATGCTTTTATCCCCCTCATAGGAAACGCAGTCTCCATGCGATTTCGACCCGAGGGACCGCGAATTGCGGTGCCGAATTGGCTCATCGAGTGGTCGAAGTCGCGAGACTTGTTCCTGACCCTCGCACACGATCCGTGGGTGTTCCGTCCGAACTGACGACCCCTTGCGCGTACAAACGAAGATGTTATAGCGGCCTGGATGTTCCACGGCTCCGGAACGGGCGGATGGCGCATCCGGAGTCCGTCGGAGAAGGCGAGGAGGAGCATCACGGGAGCCCTTGGCCCGTCATCATCGCGGTCGGGATGGGCGTCGCGTACGTCGGCATCGTATCTGGAAGCATCCCGCTCCTCCTCGCCGGCGTCGTGATTTTCGCGGGCGGCATCGGAGGCTGGATCCATCAGGACTTGCAACGGCCCTCGAGCCCTTTCTATGGGCTTGCGGCGGCCGTCGAGTCGCGGCTCCCGCGGGTGAGCGCCCGCAAACTCGGCATGTGGCTGATGTTGGCGACGGAGATCATGTTCTTCTCCGCCATCATCGGCGCCTCTTGGACCCTACGCCTGCGGACCGCCACAGTCGGCCTTCCGACGTTCCAAGGTCCGTGGGCGACCCCGAACCAGATCCTCAACGTGCCGTTGACGGGACTCAACACGTTCATCCTGATCTGTAGCAGCCTGACCATGGTCGAGGCGTTGGCCGCCATCGAACGCGGCGACCAGACGAAACTCCGGCTCTTCCTCCTCGCGACCTTGCTCCTCGGCATCACCTTCCTCAGCATCCAAGCGTTCGAGTACCAACACCTCTTCTTTGGAGAGGGACTCACCTTCACCCACGCGCCTGCCGGGTCGGGAGTGAACCCGCTGTACGGTCCCACATTCTATGCCCAGACCGGCGTTCACGGCTCGCACGTCACCGCCGGCGTCCTCGCGATGGCGTACGTCACGAGGAAGGCGTTCAAGGGAGGATTCACGAAGGAGAACCATGAGGCGGTCGAACTCGCGGGGCTCTACTGGCACTTCGTCGATGTGGTCTGGATCTTCCTCTTCACGATCGTGTATCTAATCTGAGGTAGGGCATGAGCGAGACGGCGACCGCGACGCATGCCACCGGGGCCGTGGAGGAGCTGAAGAAGCGCCCCTATGTGGTCGTGTTCGTCGTCCTCGCGGTGGTGACGCTCGTCGAATTGAGTGTGTACAGCCTCGGCTTGCCTCACCTGGAGACGATCATCATCCTCGTCATCCTCGCCACCGTGAAGGCGAGCTTGGTGGTCGCTTACTACATGCACCTGCGATACGAGCCGCGGTGGGTCGCGTTGATCCCGTTGGCGGGCCTCGCCCTCGTGGCGGTGCTGGTCGCGGCCCTCACGGCGACCGTCGCACACTAATGGCGCGGGTCGAATCGGAACCGGAGTGGGCTCGACCGGATTCGAACCGGTGACCTTCGCTGTGTGAGAGCGATGTCATAACCGCTAGACCACGAGCCCGACGGCGGTGGAACACGCCGGGCCGTATAAATCTCCAGGGTGGGAGCTGCGATGGGTGCCACCTCACAGTCTTTATTAGCGATGGTCGGGATAGCGGCGCCGGAGTCACCCTCGATGGCCAAGGAGGACAAATCCGACATGACGACGATCGCGAAGAAGCAGCTCCAGGGCCGCGGTTACCTGGTCTCCCTCTCCACGAGCCGGGATGGTGAGAACTTGATCGGCAAGCTTCGCGTGAGCGAGGCCGGCACCCAGCGCACGGTGGCCAATCTGGTGAGCGTCTGGAAGGTCGATGACCTCCAGCTCGTTTTCGGGCTCGACGCCGGCGAAGGGATCGCGAAAGACTTCGTGACGCAGGCGATGAACCTGTTCGACCTGTTCAAGTACGTGATTCCGGGCGCCCAGATAAAAGAGGAATGAACAGCGGAGACAGCACGATTAAATAGTCTGGACCATCTGGAGTGGATCGCACTCGATGGATTCCTCCCACGTCCTCCTCGCCTTGGAAGAACAGAAGAAATGGCGGGAACGCCGAAAGCGGATCCGCGAGCGAATCCGGCAGCTCGACCGCCGCCGGTCCGTCCTCCGGAAAGAACTCGGGGGGGTGCGGAACAAAATCTTGGAATTCGGCCGGGTCCTCCTCGATCGGCACATGGGGACCCAGCCCGGGACCGCGGTCCCCCCGATCGTACCGGGGAGGTGAGGCGGTTGCCCGGGCCCGTCGGCATCGAGCGGGAGATGGAACGGTGGCGGCAGCGCGAACGGCGGATCCTCGACGCGCTCCAGAGCCTGGCGGACGAACGTCGCCGCCTCGACGACGAGTTGGCCAAAGTCGAGCAGCAGGTCGCCTACTACGACTCCCTCACCCGCGAGATGAAGCGGGAGTTGGGCCGGCCGGGTCTCTCGAGCCTCCTTTCCTCCCTCCGACGCCCCTAGGGGGAGCCTCGTGCACGTCACCCTCGATGGCACCGCGCGCGAGCTGAGGACCGTCTGGCTCGAGGACGGTCTTGTGAAGCTGATCGACCAGCGTTACCTGCCCTTCGACCTCCGAATCTACGAGGCGAAGAATACGGAGGACGTCGCCGTCGCGATCGAGGACATGGTCGTCCGCGGTGCACCCGCGATCGGGGCGACGGCGGCCTACGGATTGGCCCAGGCCGGCCTCCAAGGGCTCGACCTGAAGGCGGCCGCCGACCGGCTTCGGAAGACTCGGCCGACCGGGCAGGACCTCTTCTTCGCCATCGAATATATGCTGAAGGCCACGGCCAATGGCGGCGACCTGGTTTCGGCCGCCAATCGATATGCCGAGGAAGACATCGAACGCTGCCGGAAAATCGGCGAGCACGGCGCCAAGCTGATCCTCGACGGGACGAGGATCCTCACCCACTGCAACGCCGGGGCCCTGGCGGCGGTCGACTACGGGACCGCGATGGCTCCGATGCGGGTCGCGAAGGAGCAGGGTCGGCGCTTCTTCGTCTACGTCGACGAGACGCGTCCCCGGTTGCAAGGCGCCCGGCTCACCTCGTGGGAACTGCTGCAGGAAGGGATCGACCATTCCATCATCACGGATGGGGCGGCGGGGGCCTTCCTGGGCCGCGGCGAAGTGGACCTGGTCTTGCTCGGCGCGGATCGAATCGCGGCGAACGGGGACACGGCGAACAAGATCGGGACGTACGGCTTGGCCGTGATCGCCCGGGAGAACGGCGTCCCGTTCTACGTCGCGGCGCCGACGAGCACGATCGATTTCGGTCTGCTTTCCGGAGGGAAAATCCCGATCGAGGAGCGCTCCCCTCAAGAGGTCCTCCACCTCGACGGGCAGCCGATCGCCCCGAAGGGGAGTCCGGCCCGGAACCCGGCCTTCGACGTGACGCCCGCGAAGTACATCACGGGCTTCATCACCGAGACCGGAGTGTGGAAGCCCGCCCAGCTGCGTTCGATGAAGAAGGCCCCATCGCGTCCAAAGAAGGCGACCTCGAAGAAAGGGAAGGGCCCGAAGGCTCGCTGAGCGCATACGCTTTTACGGACCGAGCCTCTTCGCGACGGCGTGCTGCTCGTCACGACATGGTTCGGCTCCTTCCTCCTGGACGAAGGGACGGTCGTCCACCAGCGACTCTTCCCGAAGGACGAGAAGGCCATCGCGGAGCGACTGAGCCTCGTGGAGGATTGGAAGGTCCTGCCCGAGGAGCGGGATCTGATGAGCCTCGCCGACGAGGTCTTCGTCCTCGAGCCGCGGCTGGAACGGGCCGGCGGAAACCGGACCAAGGAGCGGCCGCCCTTCCTCGATCCGGAGCCGTTCGGGTACGGTCGGGACCTCCTCCACGCGGCGATGGTCCGCCTCGGGAAGGAACGGATGCGGGAGGCCGTCGGGCCTGAGGACCATCTCCGCCAAGCGGTTGGCGCCCTCGACGAGATTCAGGAGCAGGAGAACGCGATCGTCGAACGCCTCCGGGAGTGGTACGGGCTCCACTTCCCGGAGCTCTCCCCGGTCGTCGACACGGCGACGTACCTGGACCTGGTGGCGACGCACGGTCGCAGGGAACGTATGCCGATTGCGTCCCAGGAGAGCGTGGGCGCATCGCTCACCGATCGGGACGAAGCGGAGATCAAGTCGTTCGCGGGCTTGGCGCAACAAGTCGCGGAACGACGGAAGTCCATCGAAGCCTATGTGGAACGATCCGTCCGCGAGCTCGCGCCGAATGTGTCCGAACTCGCAGGACCCCTCATCGCCGCACGGCTCGTCACGTTGGCGGGAGGGGTCGAGGAACTCGCTCGCGCGCCTACGGGCACCGTCCAATTGCTCGGGGCGGAGCGCGCCCTGTTCCGGCACCTGCGCACCGGGTCGCGGCCTCCGAAACACGGAGTCCTATTCCAGCATCCCCTGGTCCACCGCGCGCCGAAATGGCAGCGGGGCGCCATCGCGCGAACGCTCGCCGGTCGCATCTCGATGGCCGCGCGCGCCGACGCGTACACGAAGCGACACATCGCGCCGGACCTCCTGCGCGACCTGGATGTATCCGTCGAAGAGATCCGTCGGCGCAAGGCCGAGCGACCGGTTCGTCCGGCTCGGAGTGTGCCGCGAAAGAAATATGGATCGCGAAAAGGTCGGCGCCCCTGAGGAAACATTTTAAGCAGCCGCCAGTATCGCCGCCGGAGAATCTCGATGTCATGGGAGCAGGCGGAGATCCGCGAACTCAAGGTGAACCGGTACATCGTCGTCGATGACGAACCGTGTCGGATCCTCAGCATCCAGACCTCGAAGCCCGGAAAACACGGCGAGGCGAAAGCCCGCCTCGAGGTGGTCGGCCTTTTCGACGGTCAGAAGCGATCGATCGTCCACCCCGTGACCCACAAGGTCCGCGTCCCGATGATCGACAAGAGGAAGGCGCAGATCTTGTCGATGCGCGCCAACGTCGTGCAGCTCATGGACATGGCCACGTACCAGACGTTCGAGCTTCCCGTGCCGGACGATTTGCAGGGAAAAATCCAGCCCGGCCAGGAGGTCATGTACATGGAGACGCTCGGCCGCCGCAAGATGACGACGAACTGAGGGGCCTCGTCCTCAAATAAGCCCACGCCGTTGCGGCCTCCGGATGGCCGCGCCCCACTTCGCGGACGCCGTCGCGAAGTACGACGCCGCCCGCATCGCCTTGTTCGGCGTGCCGTACGATCACACCTGCTCCTTCCGCGGCGGGTCCCGGTTCGCACCGCGTGCAATCCGGGAAGCCTCGTACAACTTCGAGACCTACATGATGGATCACCAGCGGGACTTGCTCGACGTCCCCGTCGCCGACCTCGGCGACACCCCGGCCTACGGTCCCACGGTCGACATGGTCGCGGGCGTCACCCAGCGGGCCTCCGACATCGTCCGCGCGGGGAAGATTCCGATCGTCATTGGCGGCGAGCACAGCCTCGCCCCTGCGGTCGTCCGCGGGTTCGCCAAGGACATCGGCGTCCTCGGGATCGACGCCCACTTGGATTTCCGCGACTCCTACCTGAACGACTCATGGTCGCACGCCTGCAGCGCTCGCCGGATCGCGGACCACGTCGGCGTGGAGCATGTGGTATACCTGGGGGTCCGCTCGTACAGCCGCGAGGAACGGGAAGACCTCGAACGGTTGGGCCTCACCTATGTCAGCGTGTACGATATCCATGATCGGGGCATGACGGCGGGGGCCGAGCGGGCGCTCAAGGCGGTCAGCCGAGACAAGATCTATCTGACGATCGACATGGACGGAGTGGATCCCGCGTACGCCCCCGCGGTCGGGAACCCGGAGCCGTTCGGCCTCTCGCCCTTCCAGGTGAAGGAGCTGATCGGCACGCTGGGCCCGCACCTCGTCGGCATGGACCTGAACGAAGTCAGCCCTGCCTGGGACTTCGGCCAGACGGCGTTGCTCGGGGCGCGCCTCATCCGCGAAGCGATCATGGCGATCGGCGAGGCCCGCGCCTGAGGCGTTCGTCGCACGACCGGTGTGCCACCAGGAGCGACCCATTTACGTTTTCAGGGAAAAGGGAGCGACGAGCTCAGGTCGCTCGCAAGGCCGCGGCGTACCCGATTCCTCCCCCTCGTCAGGGCTTCCTCGGCCCGCGAATCCCGGCCGCATATGCCCACCCGAAGGCGGCGCGAGAGCAGCGGTTCCGGAGCTCGTCCCAACCCGTGGCAGACGATGACATGGCCGACCATATAGTTTGCGACTGCCTCCCAAAAGCCGCAAGAACGTTTATGTGCACTCTTTCGTTTGTTCCTCCTCCCGGTGCCAATGGTCGAAGGCTGGAACGGTCCCTTGGAAAAGGTGGACCGCTTTCGATACCAGATCCCGCGGACCTACAAACGTGAAATGCGGACGGACGGCCTCATCTTCATCGATGAGCCGCTGCTCCCGCTGCTCCGCCAGGACCGGGCTCCGGAACAGGTCGCCAACGTGGCGACGATGCCGGGGATCGTCGGCCAATCGATGGCGATGCCGGACATCCATTGGGGATACGGGTTTCCGATCGGCGGGGTCGCCGCCTTCGACTACGAGGACGGGGTGATTTCCCCGGGAGGGATCGGATACGACATCAACTGCGGCGTACGGCTCATCCGGACGAACCTGACGGAATCCGAGGTGCGGCCGCACCTCCGGGCCTTGACGGACGCCTGCTTCAAGAACGTCCCGAGCGGCGTGGGGGAGGGAGGTCTGGTGAAGATCTCGCGGCAGGACTTGTCGAAGATGGCGACCGACGGAATCGAGTGGTCGGTCGGCAAAGGGTATGCGTGGCCGGAGGATCCCGACCACATCGAGGCGAAAGGTCGCCTGCCCGACGCCGATTTCTCCCACGTGAGCGACCGCGCCACCACGCGAGGCAAGGACCAGGTGGGCAGCCTCGGGGCGGGCAACCATTTCCTGGAAATCCAGAAGGTCGACCGGGTGTACGATGAACGCGCCGCCAAAGCGCTCGGGCTCGAATCGGTCGGGAGCGTGGCGATCATGGTGCACACCGGTTCCCGGGGGTTCGGACATCAGATCGCGACGGACTACATCGACGTCTGCGAACGGGTCGTGAAGCGAGAGAAGATCGAATTGCCCGACCTTCAGTTGGCCTGTGCTCCGATCGGCTCGAAGGAAGGACAGGACTACTGGAAGGCCATGTGCTGCGGCGCGAACTTCGCGTGGAACAACCGGCAGCTGATCACCTTCGGGGTGCGGAACGCCTTCGCGGACGTCCTCGGTCGCCCCGCGGACGCCCTTGGCATGGGGATCGTCTACGACGTGTGTCACAACATCGGCAAGGTCGAGGAACACGTCGCGGCGGGCGGTCGGCGCAAGGTCCTCGTGCACCGCAAGGGCGCGACCCGAGCCTTCCCGGCCGGTCACCCGGAGACGCCGGCGACCTACAGGGACGTGGGGCAACCCGTCCTCATCCCCGGCGACATGGGCACCTGTTCCTTCGTCCTCGTCGGCCAGCCGGCCGCGATGGACCTATCCTTCGGCTCGAGCTGCCACGGGGCCGGCCGCCAGATGTCGCGGAAGGCCGCGACGCGCACCTATTCTGCCAACGAGGTCCTCCAGTCCCTCGAGCGGCGCGGGATCTACGTGCACGCGGCATCCCGCGCGGGGATCGTCGAAGAGGCCCCCGGTGCCTACAAGAACGTGGAAGACGTCGTCCGGGTCGCCGAAGGAGCGGGCCTGACGAAGATCGTCGCCCGGATGGTCCCCCTCGGGGTCGTGAAAGGTTGATCCTCACAATCAAGCCCTACGGGAACGTCAATCCCCGAATCCTCGAGTACCTCCGCGACGAGCTCGACGAAATCGCCGAGGTGGGCCTCTCCACCGCGGCGGCCGTCCCCCGCACCTTCACGTCTCGGGAGCGGGACGGCCACGTCCAGTACCTCGCCTCCGAGTTCGAGAAAGCCCTGGCCAGAGAGCCGGGGGACCGTGTCCTCGCCGTGACCGATGTCGACCTGTACGACGGGGGACTCAATTTCGTGTTCGGTCACGCGACGATCCGGGATCGGTTCGCGGTGATCTCGATCGCTCGATTCGGGGACGACGGACCGGACAAGCTGATGGAGCGATCCGCCAAGACCGCAATCCATGAACTCGGCCACACGTTCGGCCTGTACCATGACGATGCGAACCCCGACTGCGTGATGCACTTCTCGGAGAAGTTGGAGGACACGGACCGCAAGGGCCGGGCTTTCTGCCCGCGGTGTGAAGCCATGGCGACCTTCACCTTGTCCCGGCTACGAACGTGATGTTCGACGCAAGCTCGAACCGATCCCCGAAGCGCTTCGCCATTTCCCGCTCGAGGAACCGCATGCCTTCCTCGAATTCCCCCGGCGGAAGCAGGTCGAACGTCGAGAGGTACTTGCGGCGTACCCGATCCAGTTGTTGTTCCACCGTGAACGTCCGCCGGTACGGCCTCTCCTCGACTCGGATCCGGCCGAATCCTGCCGAGGTCAGGTCGGCGACGATCGCATCGATTCGCGGGAAGCGGGCGCGATCGACTTCCAGGAGACTCGGAAAGGCTTCCTCGAGGATCGTCTTCGGCCGCCTTTCGAGGTCCACGGTCGCGATGACGACCCGACGAGACACGCGGGCGACTTCGCTAAGCACCGCGCCCGGGTTCGCCAAGTGTTGCAGGACCATCACGAGCAACGTGACGTCCACGGCGCCTCGGCGGATGGGGAGCGCGTGCCCATCGCCGCGGATGCACGGGAACGAAGCCTTCCCGCGTGCGACCGCGAGCATCTCGGCGGATCGATCGAGGGCCACGACCGGGTTGGTCGTCTGCAGGAGGGCCGAGAACCGCCCGGTTCCCGCTCCCAGGTCGAGCACCCGTTCTCGCGGTTGGATCTCGCCGACCTCGATCAGGCCCTGAAGCCAGAAGGCCCGATCGGTGAGGTCGTCCGCTCGGACTGCGTCGTAGTCAGGGGCGCGTCGCGAATAGTCGATCGCCACGCAACTTGCAAATGGCCGACGGCATATCAGTCTGACGGGAATTCCACATGACCGTCGCCGAATTCAGCGTGACACCCGTGGGGAAAGGTGCCAGCGTCGGCGCCTACGTCGCACGATGCCTCGACATCGTCGACCGCAGCGGCTTGCCGTACCGACTCAATGCGATGGGCACGGTCGTCGAGGGCGAATTGGACGACGTCTTGAAACTCGTCGCCCGATGCCACAAGGCGGTCGCGGAGGATTGCGAACGCGTGTCGACGATCCTGAAAATCGACGATCGAAAAGGCGTCTCCGGACAGCTCGACGCGAAGGTCAAGGACGTGGAGCGCCGTCTCGGCCGGAAACTCAGGACCTAGCGGGAGGCCGCCAGAGGAAGAGCGCGACCGTGGCACCGGCCGCGACCACGGCCCCGAACAGGAACGTCGCCTGAGGCTGAATCGTGAACAGCAATCCCGCGACCAGACCCGAGCCGAGTTTTACCACGCCCACGCTCGTATGGTAGGCGCCCAGGACGGTGGCCTTCGTCTCCGTCGGAGCGAAGTCCGCCACGAGGGCGCGTTGGGTGCCCTCCGCCATGCCGTAGCTCAACCCGTACAAGATGAATCCGAGGACGAGGACTCGGAGGTCGGCGGAGAGGGCGAGGAGGGCCGCCATGGCGACGAACGCGATGTATCCCAGGAGGACCACCGGCTTTCGGCCGTAGCGATCGGAGAGGATCCCCGCAGGAAACGCGTGGGCTGCGTAGACGATGTTGTACAGGACGTAGAGGAGGATCGCGATCGTCGTCCCGTACACGAGGCCGGCGCGCAGCAGGATGAAGACGTAGGAGAAATCGGCGAAGGAGAAGACCGCCGCGATCCCGATGAAGACGAGGAGGGGCCTCGGGATCCCGCGGAACGTCATCCGAAGGGATTGCCGTCTCTGGGGCTTCCGTTCGGGCTCGCGGACGAACAGGATGACGAGGACGGAGACCACGGCGGGGATCGCCGCGAGTCCGAGGATGAGCCGGTAAGCGTCGTTGAGCGTCAAAGCGGCCGCCACCGTACTCAGCAGGACCAGGGTGACGATCGGGCCCGCGATCGCACCGGCGGTGTCCATGCTCCGGTGGAAGCCGAAGGCTTTCCCGCGCGTCTCCGGCGGCGTCGATTCGGTGAGGAGGGCGTCCCGCGGGGCGTCGCGTATCCCCTTCCCGGTGCGCTCGACGATTCGCATCGCGAAGAACTGAGGCCAGGTCTGGGCGAACGGGAACAGGACTTTCATCGCTGTCGAGAGTCCGTATCCCACGCCGACGAAGCGCTTGCGTTTTCCCGCGGCGTCGGAAAACCAGCCGGAGAAGATTTTCATGAACGAGACGACGCTATCGGCCGTGCCTTCCACGAGTCCGACGACGAGCGGGCTCGCCAGGAGGACCTGCGTCAGGAAGAACGGAAGGATCGGCAGGATCATCTCGCTGCTGACGTCGGTGAAGAGGGAGATGACCCCGAGGATGACGACGTTCGCGGTGAGTCCGTAGGCTAGGGTCTTGCGGGAGGCCATGGGATCACGGGTGGAAGAAGAACGCCACCGCCATCACCGCGTACACGAGGATCAGGAGGGCCCCTTCGTACCAGTTGCTTCGGCCGTCGGACACGACGGCGGCGAAGACCGCGGCGGAGAGGGCGAGGGCCGCGAGCTCGAAGATTTCGAAGTTGAGGGTCATGAGGCGGCCCGTCAGGAGGGATGCGAATACGAGGACGGGCGCGACGAAGAGGGCCACCTGCGTCGTAGACGTCGTCGCGATCGCCACGCTGAGATCCATCTTGTTCCGCCAGGCCATGAGGACCGCGCTGCCATGCTCCGCGGCATTGCCAACGATGGCCACGATGATCACCCCGATGAAGAGGTCCTTGAGACCGAGGGCCGTCCTCGCGGACGCCAGCGAGCCAACGAGCAGTTCGCTTTCGACCGCGACGAGGGTCGTCGACACGACCAAGACGCCGAGGGCGAAGCGCTTCGTCCACCGCGGCTCCTCGACGACCTCCGTCACCGGATTGAAGATGTCGCGATGCGTGCGAAGGGAGAACAGGAGTCCCAAGCCGTAGGCCACGAGGAGGATCCCCGCGATGCCGAGGCTCATTTCCTGCAAGGCGACGTCCTGCGAGGCCCCGGTCGACAGCGCGTACAGGGCCGGCATCACGAGGGCGATCACGGCCACGACGAACATCGTGACCTGGATCCCGGACGCCTCCCGCGAGAAGGTCTGCGATTTGTGGCGCAACCCTCCCGCGAGCATGCTCACGCCGAGGACGAGGAGGACGTTCCCGATGATCGAGCCCGTGAGGGAGGCTTTGACGACCTCCGTGAGGCCGCTCGACAGGGCGAAGATCGCGATGATCAGTTCGGTCGCGTTGCCGAAGGTCGCGTTGAGGAGGCCGCCGACGCCGGGGCCCGCGTGTTTGCCGAGTTCTTCCGTCGCAAGTCCCAGGAACCAGGCGAGCGGGACGATCGCGATCCCAGCGGCCGCGAACACGATCGCGGCCGGCCCGAACATTACCTCGAGGATCCAGCTGAGAGGGACGAAGAGGCCGAGGAGGACCGCCCAGGTGTACGGGCGGAGGGGCCCGAGGTCCATTGCCGGGGGAAACAAGCCTCCGTTCTTAACCTCGCGGCCAACGTTTAACTAGCGACGGCCGAATCCGCGGCGGATGATTTCTCCGCTCGAGATGCGCGTCCTCGATCGGAACGCCCAGTCCTTCGGCGTCCCCACCTTGGATCTCATGGAGAACGCGGGAAAGGCCGTCGCGGAAGTCGCCCGGACCGAGTTCGGGGCCGCGCGCAAGGCGGTGCTCGTCCTCTGCGGGACGGGCAACAACGGCGGCGACGGGCTCGTCGCGGCCCGCCACCTCGCGAAGGACGCGCGCATCACGGTCCTGCTCGCTCGGTCGCCCGACCAGTTCGACACGAAGGAGGCCCAGACGAACTTCGAACGCCTCCGGGACGCCCAAATCCTCGCGGGCCTCGACCGGAGCGAAGAGGCGATCGCCGAGGCGGATCTCATCATCGACGCGCTCCTGGGAATCGGAGCGGGGGGGAGCCTCCGCGAGCCGTTCGCCTCCCTCGTGCGACAGGTGAACGCATCGGGCAAGCCCGTGATCAGCGTGGACGTCCCGAGCGGATTCGGGACCGATCTGATGGTGCGGCCCACGGTGAGCGTCGCGCTCCACGACGCCAAGGAAGGAATGACGCCGGAAAACTCCGGTCGAATCCGGATCGTGGACATCGGCATCCCGCCAAAAGTCGTCACGATGATCGGTCCCGGCGAGTTCCTCCTCTACCCGATCCCGAAGGCGACGAGCCACAAGGGGGAAAACGGCCGGCTCCTCGTCATCGCCGGGGGGCCGTACACGGGGGCCCCGGCCTTGGTCGCTTTCGGCGCGTTCGGAGTCGGCATCGATTTGGCCCACATCGCGACGCCGGCCTTGGCGGCGACCGTCGTCGCCGGATACTCGCCGACGTTCATCGTGCATCCCCTGGTCGGCCACCGCCTCCTCCGCGAAGACCTGCGGCAGATCCTCGAACTCGCCCCGCGGGCCGATGCGGTCGCGATCGGTCCAGGCCTCGGCGACGTCGAAGGGACCTTGGACGCCATCCGCGAGGTCGTGCGAGGCCTCCACCTCCCGATGGTCCTCGACGCGGACGCGATTCGGGCCGTCGCCGGCGATCCGAAATGCCTCGCCGGAAAGAAGGTGGTCCTGACCCCGCACTCCCGCGAGTTCCAAACCCTGACCGGCAGGGCCCTGCCGGAGGGACCCGACGAGCGGGCGCCGATCGTTCGGGAGGCCGCGAAGAGCCTCGGGGCGACCGTGCTCCTGAAAGGCGCGGTCGACATCGTGTCCGATGGAGTCCGGCTGAAATTCAATTACACCGGGAATCCCGGGATGACGACGGGCGGGACGGGAGACGTCTTGTGCGGACTGACTGCGGGACTGATCGCGAAGGGCATGACGCCGTACGACGCGGCGCGGCTCGCCGCGTTCATGAACGGGGCGGCGGGAGACCTCGCCTTCGAGGAGAAGAGCTACGGCCTCACATCCGTCGACGTGGCGAACAACCTCGGACGGGTCCTCGCGAAGTTCCTCTGATCGCTCGCGCGCGATGCAGTCCGCCGAAGTCGCACAATTATTAAGCGAACTTCGGTCGTTCGAGCCACCGTGGAACTCGAACCGGTGCCCGATGAACCGGTGCTCATGGCGGACGACGCCCTCGTCGTGGCCGACCTCCACATCGGCCTCGAAGAGGAATTGCAGGAGAAAGGCATCCGCATCCCGAGCCGCGCGGAGGGCATGGGGCGAAAGCTCGCGGAGATCGCCGACCGACGCGGTGCGAGCCGACTCATCGTCCTCGGCGATGTCAAGCACCTCGTCCCGAAGATGGCGTCGCGCGAACGACGCGATGTGTACGTGTTCTTCCGAGACCTCGGGGCCGTCTTCAAGGAAATCTACATCGCCCAAGGGAACCACGACGGCCAGTTGAAGCACATCGTGCCGCGTAACGTTCGGTTCAAGCCCGCGTACGGGTTCCGACTCGATGACGCCGGATTCTGTCACGGACATGCGTGGCCGTACAAGAAGGTCATGGAATCGAAGGTGCTCGTGATGGGCCACAACCATCCCGCGGCCGCGTTCCGGGACGCGATGGGGCATCGTCAAATCGTGCCGTGTTGGATGCGCGTCCCTTTCCTGCGGAAGCACAAGCGATATCCGAAGCTGCCGAAAGAGGCGATCGTCGTGCCGGCCTTCAACGAGCTCTGCGGAGGGATGCCCGTCAACGACATTCGCGCGCGGTTCCTCGGGCCCTTGTTCGAAAAGGACATCGTCCGGGTCGACGACGCCGCGATCCATCTGCTCGACGGCACGAACCTGGGCCGCTTGCGGGACATCCAGGTCGACCTGGGCTTTCGACCAGAAGACTACCGGCAGTGAGGCGGTGTCGTGCGTTGGAAATGGAAGCTCGGATTGGTCCTGATCGGAGCGATGGAGATCCCGTTCCTCGCATGGGGAGGACTCGTCCTTCATTTGCCGGGGGAAGCGCTCGGCTATCTCGCCGCCTTCCTGTCCGCCCTCCTAGTTGGTATGCTCGCCCTGAGGCCGTCCTTGTTCGCCATCCTCGGCCTCTGGCTCCTGGGCATCGCCGGATCCGCGGGTTACTTCCTCCGGTACCTTCCGCCTTCGTTCGCCCTCGGCCTCGGATCCGTCCTCTCGACCATCGGCTGCGTCGTCGGCCTGCCGTTCTATCGACGCGTGATCAGCGTCGTCCTTCGACGGCATGTCTGACGCCTTGCGTCCCCGCAGAAAACATGGGCCCGGTCGGAATCGAACCGACGATCTCGACTTTGTAAGAGTCGCATCCTAACCACTAGACCACGGGCCCGCGGCCACGAACCGGCGGGGAGGGATTAAGGCTTCTCGGAGGGTTCAGCCCAAATCCTTGGAGGCCGCTTGGGAGAATCGCTCCAGGGCCGTCTCGAACTCGGAGAGCCGGCGTTCCGGAGGTACGACGAGGACGAGCATCGCCCGCCGTCCTACTTCCTGAATCAAGAAGGTCGCATCCTCCGACTCCATCAAGATGCGATGCGGGGCGGCATGACCGAGTTCGGTCGCCGCCGTCATCCCGGCTCCCAGGATCGCGGCGCACATGATCGAGAAGGTCTCTTGCGAGATGCCTTCCGGGAGGGCGGTCGCCACGAGGGACCCGTCGCGGTTGATCAGGGCGACCGCTTCCGCCTTCGTCACCGTGCGGAGGGCGTGGACCATTTCTCGGAGGACCGTGCTCATGCGCCGGCCTCCCGCTCGAACACGCACTCGCGGGCTCCCGTGCTGACGCACTCGACTTCCGCGAGCCGAACCCGATGTTTCGTCTTCGCCTCCAACAGCTTCGAGAGGATCCCGCGGAGGCGATGACAGGTCTCCATCTCCCCGCCCGGCATGGCCTCGATCGAGCCGCGCACCCGGGCGCCGGAGTCCGTGAAAAGCACGTCCTCGGCCCAGCCGCGCTCGAGGATCACCTGCTTCCCCGCCTCGAGGGGATCTTCCCCGAGCGGCAGGTTCCGGGTCACGTCCTCCGCGAGGACCATCCCCTCGCGGAAGAAGAGGCCGTGGCACGCGTACGACATGACGCTCTCGTACAGTTTCCGGATAGAATCGAGCTCCTGCTGGGAGACCTTCACGGAGCGCGGCACTGGGCCGCACGAACCTGGGGGCGGACTATAAAACTTCCGCGCTGGTTATTCCCGTGGCTCCATCGGGCGGGACGTTCAGCCGCCGCGACACTCCGGGCACGCGAGCAAGTTCCGATCCCACATCAAATTCGTGGAGTACACGCCGCAGACTTCGCAGTGCCCCTCGATCCCCTTTGCGAATTGTTCCTCGAGGCCGGCGCGAGCATATTCCCGCGTGACCTCGATGAGGGTCGGCCAGATGCGGATGATGTCGTTCTCCGTGATCATCCCGACGAGCTTGCCATCGTCGACGACGGGGAGGCGGCGGATCTTTCGCTCAGACATGAGCTTCGCGGCCTCCACGACCTCCTCATGCGGGTGGACCGCGACCAGAGGAGACGTCATGATGTCCTTGACGCGGACGCGGCTCGGCTGCAAGTCCGAGGCCGCGACCTTCTTTACGAGATCCCGTTCCGTGACGATTCCGGTCGCGTTCCCTCGATCGACCACCACGAGGCTTCCGATGTCCTTGTCCCGCATCACCTTCGCGGCCTCCGCGCCGGTGGCTTCGCCGGAAATCGTGACCGGGTTCGGCGTCATGATCTCGACGACGGGGATGCGCGCTCGCATTCGGTTTCGTTGATGTGAAGTCAAGTCCGATAAAGCTTTGCGTGGGGGCGGGCGCGCCGAGAACGATGCCGACAATGTTAAAGTGCGCGCGCCTGTTGCCAGACGGGAATGCGCTACGCGGACTCGGACGGAGACCTCGCGGTGCGGATCGCGCGCGCCGCGATCGAGGCACGTTTGCTCGGGCGGCGGATGTCGCCCTTCGAGGTCCCCGCGCATTTCGAGGAAAAGTCCGGCGCCTTCGTGACGATCAATACCCATCCGGCCGGAGAACTTCGGGGATGCATCGGCTACCCGCAGCCCTTCTTCCCCCTGGCGAAGTCCGTGGAGAAAGCCGCGGAGGCGGCGGCGACCGACGACCCGAGGTTCCCGCCGATGCGGCCCGAGGAACTGGACGCCGTGACGGTCGAGGTCAGCATCCTCACGCCGCCCCGTCTGATCGAAGTCAAGAAACCGAAGGAGCTGCCCGCCCATGTGACGATTGGTGTCGACGGGTTGAGCGTCGCGCAGGGTCCGTACCGGGGCATCCTGCTCCCTCAGGTCGCGGTCGAAGAGAACTTCGACGCGGCCGACTTCCTCTCGCAGGCGTGCATGAAGGCCGGCCTCCTCCCGGACGCGTGGCTCGAACCCGCCACCCGCGTCTACACCTTCCAGGCGGAGGTCTTCACCGAAGTGCAACCGCGTGGGCCCATCGTGCGCCGGAAGATGGAGGCGGCGCGTGCGGGTCATTAGCGGTCGCGTTTGGTATCGCGGGCGTCTCGAACCGCTGAGCGTCGGGATCGACGAGGACGGCAAGATCGCGGCCGTCCGGAAGACCCTCCGGGCGGACGAGTCGATCGACCACGGGGACGCGCTGATCCTGCCGGGAGCGGTGGACCTCCACGTCCACATGAGGGAACCGGGGCTCACGCACAAGGAGGATTTCGCGAGCGGCACGAGGTCCGCGGCAATCGGAGGCGTGACGACCATCGCGGAGATGCCGAACACGGTGCCCCCGGTCACGACCGCCGACGCACTCGACGGAAAAGTGTCCGCCCTCAAAGGCCGCGGCGCGGTCGATTACGCCATCTATGCCGCGCCGAGATCCGGCGAGGCGGTCGTGCGACTTCGGAAGGCGACGGCGTTCAAGGCCTACATGGCGCCCTCGACGGGCGACCTGCAAGTCCGGCCGGCCGATCTCGAGAGCATCCTCCGGGAATCGGAGACGAATCGCAAACTCGTCGTGGTCCATGCGGAGGATCCCGCCAAATTCCGAGCGCGCAAGGTCGTTTCTCTTGCGGACCATGCGGAGGCGCGACCAAAAGAGGCCGAGACGAGCGCCTTGGCCCTCCTTGCGCGGATCCGAGGAAACGCGAGGATCCACGTGGCCCACGTGACGACACGCGAAGGCCTCGATTCGTTGCCGGCGGGCGCCAGTTGCGAAGCCTCGCCGCTACACCTCTTCCTCGATATTTCCTGGACTCTCGGAGCGCGTGGAAAGGTGAATCCGCCGCTTCGATCTCCCGGAGACCGCGAAGCGCTGTGGGACGCGTTCCGCAACGGCCGGATCGACGCCGTCGCGAGCGACCACGCGCCACACACGCTCGAGGAAAAAGAGGCCGCCTTCGCCGAAGCGCCCGCCGGTGCTCCCGGCGTCGCCACGTCCTTTCCCCTCCTGATGCGTCGCTCCCGGGCCGGAGACCTCGACCTCAGTCGGGTCGTCGCGGCGATGGCATCGCGGCCTGCGGAAATTCTCGGCGTTCCGAAAGGGGCCATCGAAGTGGGCCGGGACGCGGACCTCATCGCGGTGGACCCGAGACGGGTCGATACCATCCGGGCGAAACGGCTCCGGTACAAATGCGGCTGGACGCCATTTGAAGGGATGGAGGGCTGCTTCCCAACCGCCGTCTACCTGCGGGGCGAGGCCGTGGTCGAGGATGGAGAACCCGCCGCCGAGGGCCGCGGACGACTGCTGGCCCCGTCGACCTAGACGGCGTCACGAAGCTTCGAGCGTTTCCTCGGTGGCGTAGTAGTATTCGCCCGCGGACTTCTGCTCCCGGTCAAGCCGCGAGTCGAGCTTGTTGATTCGCGGCCGGTTCGTGTCTGCATCCCGCCGGAACGTGATGCCGACCATCTTCAGGAACCGGTTCATGCCTTCGCGCATCGGGAAGGGGCCTTCGCCGACGCCGCGCCGGCCCGGCTCGCCCGAGAAGACCATCAGGCTGTCCGAGACCATATCGAGGAAGTACACGTCGTGATCGACGATCAGCCCCGTGCGGGCTTCCCGTTCCATGACTCGCCGGATCGTCCGCGCCGCTTCCATCCGTTGGTTGGAGTCTAGGTAGGCCGATGGTTCGTCGAGCAGGTAGATGTCCGCGTCGCGTCCGAGGCACAGGGCGATCGCCACGCGTTGCAGTTCCCCGCCGGACAGGGTGGACACGTCGCGTTCCATCATGCCCTTCACCTTCAGGGGCTGGAGGATCTCCGTTTCAAAGTGCCCCGAATCGGCCTTCTTGCCAACGGCGCTTCGAAGAAGGTCCCCGACGGTCCCTTCGTAGACCGCCTCGAGGTACTGAGGTTTGTACGACACCTGCCACTTGCCTTGCACCGCCCCGGAGGTCGGCGCCTCCTCCCCCGCGAGCATCTTCACGAAGGTCGTCTTCCCCGTCGCGTTGGGCCCGACGACGCCGACGACCTCTCCCTTGCGGAGGTGGCCGGGATGGACGACGAGCTCGAAGCCCTCGTACCGTTTCGTCAATTCGTCGAACGCCACGAGGGTCTCGGCCTTCCAGTCGGCCCGCGGCGGACGGACGTCGAAGCGAATCTCCCGTTCCCGGAACCGGATGTTCTCCTCCTTCAGATAGCCGCCGAGGTAGACGTTGATCGCGGTGCGGACCGGCCGGGGCTGCGCGATGATGCCGTAGGCGCCCTCCTCCCCGTACATGAGGAAGACCGTGTCCGCGAGAAAATCGAGGACCGCGAGGTCATGTTCGACCA
>VBLT01000127.1 GCA_005878615.1 Methanobacteriota archaeon | reverse complement strand
TCGACATCGAGGAACGGCCGACGGACGACTATGTGCTGGACTTCAATCTGGCTTACAGTCCGTTTTGCGCCTACAGCGACGCCTACATCTGTCCCTTCCCGCCGCAGGAGAACCGGCTGGCCGTGCCGATCCGCGCCGGCGAAAAGAACTTCCCATTGAAGACCTGACGAGCGATCGGTCGCAGGCCTAATCCGCGCCGCCAAGCCAAGCGAGGCGCCTTTCGCGGTTCTCTTGGATTTCATCCGGCCCTTTGAAATCCCGCTCCACGGCCGCGAGCCTCTCAATGAGGCTGCGAATCGCCACGTCGGTGGGGGCCCGGACGTCGAGACCTGCGAGGCCGAGTTGTCGTTTGACGATCGGCATCCCGGTTTCCACGCCACCCATCTCGTAGCAGAAATCGGTCATGATCTTGTCCGTGACCCGGACGAGGCGATCGATCGGTTCTTGCGGCGGGGTGACGAGGACAATCCTGCGGATGGGATGTCCTGCTCCCTGGAGGATCTGCTCCCCGAGGGACTTGAAGGCCGGCTCGACACGCTCCCCCGTTCGCGCGCTCGTCAGGATGGCCGGACACGTGTACTTCTGACCGAGGAAGTAGAGGTAGTCTTCTGCCCAGACCCGGTCCGCGACGAGGTCCGCCTTGTCCCTGCGATCACCATCGGGACGCGGCCGGCGAGTCGCCACACGGCGGGCATCCAATAGTCTTCCAGGCTCCGACGGCTCTCTTCTGCCGTCGCATCGTAGACCATGAGCACACCCTGGGCCCCTTTCATCGCGGTCTCCTGCACGCCGCTGTACCCCTTCTGTCCGAGGACGTCCCAGATCTGCATCGCCATCTCGACCTCGGCCGCGGGATGGCCGAGGCTCAAGCTCCGCTTCGAGACCTTCGTCCCGATCGTGGTGATGTATTCGTCCGAATACTGGTCCACGACGAACCGCCGGATCAGGGAGGTCTTCCCGACGCCGCCGTCCCCGAGGAGGACGATCTTGGCCTTCATCGACTCCGAGGCCATATGCGTCCGCCATCTCCGATGCCCCTTCATTAAGCGTTCCGTTCCGTTCTCATGGACGAAGTATTGCACCAACCGCGACGCTCGTATCTCGACGCTCCGCTCCGATCGAGGGGCTCAGAAGTCTTCCGTGGGATACTGCGCGAACGTCCCCGAGGGTACGCCGAATTCCTCGAGGAGGGAGCGGGGGGTGACATCTCCGCGCAGGGAGAGGACCATCGTCGCATCGGGGATCGGTCCGTCCAGTTCGTACCCGAGTCGCTGGAGCCGCTCCTGGTCCTTCCGGGCCGTGACCCAGTTCACGTTCGCGAGACCGTGCGGCGCACGCGCCTCCGCGAGCGCGACGGCTTCGCGGTAGTCCTCGATCTTCGGCAGGATGAGTTCCTCCATGTGGACTTCCTCCTGGGGGTGGGTCCGGAAGTATCCCACCGGCTTGTCACCGCGCAGCACGATTCGATATCGCTCCAGGAGTTTCGGATCGCCCGCGATCAGGGAGGGAATGTGAGACGGTTCCCGCGCGGTCCAACCGAGCAAGCCTCGCGTATACTCTCGGAAAAGCCTTCCGATGGTCGGGATGTCGTCGCGCGACGCCTGTCGAAATCGGAGGTCGCTCGGATGCGCGCGTTTTCCCGGCACGGACCGGTAGGCTCGATAAAACGGGGCGAGGTCTACGTACCCCATCTTCTCGTAGATCCGATACCCGCGGATGTTTCGACTCGTCGTGAGGGCCGCGAGCCGCAATCCTTCACTGAGGAACCATTCATGGGCCCGTTGCATGGTCGCCCTCGCGAATCCCTGGCCCCACCGCGTCGGGTGCGAACAGACGCCCGCGATTGCACCGACCGTCTCTTCGCCCGACCGAAGGCGGACCCGCATGCGGAAGGGGATCACTTGTGTCACGACCTTTCCGTCTTCGACCGCGTAGAGGGCGAAGCCGTCGAAGCACCTCGGATCGACCCGGCGGATCTTCCGGATGTGGTCCTCGGGGAGATCCCAGCCCGCGGCCGTCGCGCAGAGCTGCCTCACGGCCCGTGGGTCGACCTCGTCATACGTCACGATTCGCATCGCTCGCGTCCTCGCATCGCATCATGGATCCGCGCGGGGAGGGGGATTTGAACCCCCGAGCGCAAGCGCACTGGATCCTTGCGGACGGGATTTCGTCCTTAGCAATCCAGCGCCCTACCAGGCTAGGCGATCCCCGCAGGCCGCGCTCATCGAGAACCGATTATAAACGCTTTCTCCGCCGAGGCGGTTCGGAGTCTCTTTGTACGTCGTCTTCCGTCGCGCGACTCCGTGGCGATCGGTCCGACGACGACGTTGCCGCTCGGAACTCCGCGGCGTCGCGGCTACCGACGGCTGCTCGGGATCCTCGCGGTCCAAGCGTTCGGCAACCAGATGGCGGCGAGCTTCTGGCTCGTCTACCTCG
Organism: Methanobacteriota archaeon; assembly: GCA_005878615.1. Lineage (GTDB taxonomy): Archaea > Thermoplasmatota > Thermoplasmata > RBG-16-68-12 > RBG-16-68-12 > RBG-16-68-12. The sequence goes on along the minus strand of VBLT01000127.1, from coordinate 4,150 downwards.
TAAGCCCGCCGCAGTCCCTCTCCTTCGACGTCGCGATCTTCGTTTGGATCATTGGATTCGCGGTCGCGGCGTGCACCGTCCTCGGACTCGCCCGGGGACGTCCGATTCGCGCCACGACCGCCATGTCGACCGGCTTGGGAATCATGATCCTAGGACACATTTCGTTCGCGGTCCTTCCCGCCCTCCAGGGGATGGTATTCGGCGCCTTGTTCTTCGGGATCTACATCCCGCTGTTCTGGCTCCCGCTCAACTCGCTGATCGTGCGCGAGACCCATTCGGGGAACCGCGCGGGACGCCTCGCGGCGATCACCGCCGTCTTCGCGATCACGGGAGTCCTCGCGCCGATCCTCGGAGGGTTCTTGGCGGACGTCGTGAACTACCGCGTCGTCTTCGGCCTCGCGGCGGTCATCGTTGGGGTGAATTTCCTCCTGGTCCGGAGTCTCGCTCAGGCCGACGAGAGCCTCTCCTTCTCCCTGGACTTGCGGCGCGTCGGTCGGAGGGCGGCCCTCGCATTCTCGGGCCAGGGCGGGGTCGACGGCCTGACGTCCGCCGCAACGCCCCTCGGCGCCTTCCTCTTCACGAGCGCCTCCCTCGCCCTCGGGTTGCTCTTCGCCCTCTTCTCTCTCGCCGCGGGAATCGCCACCGTCGTCCTCGGTTGGATGTCCGATCGGGTCCGGGTCCGGACGCCGTTCCTCCTGCTCGGGCCGCTCCTGTCCGTGCCGGCCTGCCTCCTCGTGTACTTCGTGAGGGACCTCGCGACGTTCGCCTTCGCCATCGGATGGTTCTCGATGACTTCCGCGGTCGCGCCTTCCTTCATCTATACGATCTTGGTCGACCGGGCGGAACAACACGTCCCTTCCCTCACCGCGACCCGCGAGCTGATCCTGAACACGAGCCGGACGGTCGCCCTCCTCGGCGGGCTCGGAGTGCTCGCGCTACGCGGCGACGTCTACACGCTCTACCTGCTCGTCGGAGGGGTAATCCTCCTCGAAGCCCTCGCGAAATGAGCTGACCGACGCCATTTTTATCTAGAGTTGCATATTCAGCCCGTGGGCGCCGAAGGCGAGATCCGAATCACGAAGGAGCTCCGCGTCTCGCCGAGCGACCTGACCGAGCTGATCGTGAGCCTCGGCGGCGTCAAGTTCTGGATCGTCGCCGTCGCGCCCCTCTACATCGGATGGGTGCTCGCGCAGCCCGCGTCCGCGCAGCACCTCTTCATCGACGACCTGCGAGTCGTCCTCGGGATCCTCGTCGTGGGCCCGCTCCTCGGGACCTTCACGCTCCTGGTGAACGTCTACTACGACATGGGGACGACGGACCGCGTGAATCCCCGTAAGAAGTACGTGCAGGTGGTCGAGGAGTTGATCGGCGAGGGCCTCATGGAACGGGACACGCTCCTGCTCGCGGCGTTCGGATTCGCCGCGATGGGCCTCGTCCTCGCGGCGTACGTGTCCGGGGCCATCGTAGGCTACGATATGACCGAGCCGATCGGCCCTCTCACCGCATTCGTCGGGAACTACGGGTTCTTCCTCATGACGACCCTGATGATCGTCCTGTCGATCGCCTATTCGGCCCCGCGGATTCACTGGAAGGGCGTCGCCGGCATGGACCTCCTCACGAACATGGTCGGTTTCGGCGTCCTCTGCCCGCTCGCGGGATGGTCGCTCCTCCGGCCGATCGAGACGGCTCCCTGGTGGTACATCGCCACGATGGCCCTGTTCCTCGGGGCACTCTACGCGCCGACGACCGCCTCGGATGCGGCCGCGGACCAATCGTTCGGCATTCGGACGATGGCCGTGCGCATCGGGGTGCAACGCACCCTGCTCGCAGGGTTCTTCCTCCAGGTTCTCTCCATCGCCTCCCTCGCCGTCGGGTGGGCGCTCCGTTGGTTCCCCTTCGACGGTCCCGCGTACAGCGCCATGGCGCAACTCTGGCCCTTCCTCGCACTCCAGGTGGTGTTCTACGCGATCTTCATCCGACGCCCAACGGTGGGTCGCATTTGGGCCCTCCTGTTGTTGCTCTCGATCTTGCAAGGGCTCGGCGTGATCCTGATGCTCTGGCGGTTCGTCGGCGAGCGCACCTGGGCACCTTGACCGCCCCTTCCCGCTCAGAAGCGATCTTCGCTGTGCTCCGTACGGACGATACGTACCGCACCTTCAAGGAACCTAGGTGATGATGGACTCCCCGCCGGGTGCGTCGTCGCGCCCGGCGCGAGGGATGTCGACGGCCTGGGAAGGCGACGAGCCACGGTCGACGGGCTGGACCCGCAGGGAATGGGCGAAGCTCGCACTGGCCGCCGGAGCCGCGAGTTCCGTGCTCGCGATGGGCGGCACGGTTGCGGGCCAGCTCCTGCCCCCGCCCGCGAAGTTCCAAGGTGAACTTCGGCAGGAGATCTACTACACGAAATGGCCCCGTCCCACCTGGTGGGACGACCGCCAGGGACGGCCGATCCTCGCGACCGATTTCCAGGAGTGGCAGGGCGCGTCGGGGGTTTGGCGGGGGCTCTTCGTAAACGAACGATGGGTCCCGGGAACCGGATTGGCGGTCCTCGTCATTCGAGTTAAGTACGACGCTCCTGAATTCCAAGTGTCCACCGATTTAGTCCCGCCGAGAGGATTCTCCTTCTATCATGACGATCCAGGGCAACGGATTCGGATCGTCGTATTCGCCGATCGATGCACCCACCTCTGCTGCCCTCCCGGTTGGCACGTGATCACGGACACGGTGCCGGACCGAGCCTACCGGATCCCGCCGCCGACGTATTCCGTCTACGGCCAAGATCCGATCTTCTGCATCTGCCATGGTTCCCAGTACGACCCGCTGCTCCTCACGACGAATGTGCATCCGAGGAACGGCGTGCCATATCTCGGAGCCACGCATGTCCATGGGCCGACCCAGCGGGCTCTCCCGATTGTCCCGGTCCGAGTCGACGGAGAGGTGCTGGTCGGCGGAATGCCGGATCCTCGGTGGTACGATTACTGTTGAGGGATCGGGACCATGTCCGCTCCTCCGTCGAAGTGGACCCGACGCGATTGGATCAGAGCGAGCCTCATCGCCGGAGCCGCGGCCGGTGCCGGCGCGGTGGTGGGAGCCACGGCCTATTCTCAGCTTTTCCCTCCGACCTCTCGTTCGGAGGGAGAGCTACGCCAGTCGTTCGTGTATCTTTCATTCCCCGAGGACGTATGGTGGAATCGCTTCGCGGGGCAGGACGTCCGCGTAACGGATTTCCAGGACTGGCAAGGCGCCTTGGCCGTGTGGAACGGTCGATTCAAGGACGGCAATTGGGTGTCGGGGACCGGCTATCCGGCCCTCATCATCCGTTTGAAACGGGACGACCGGTATTTCCAGGCGCCGACCGACGTGCCGCTTCCGGCCGGGTACTCCTTGGCCTTCGATGATCCCTCCAGGGATCTGCGCATTGTCGCGATCTTCAACCGATCGACCCATCTTTGCTGCTACCCGGATTGGCACGTTCCGCACGCGATCGCTCCCGCTCGCGATTACATCGCTCCCTGCCCGACGTATGAGGTGTTTGGCCAAGATCCCATCTTCGACGTCTGCCATGGCGGACAATGGGATCCGCTCATCCTCGAATGGGCCGTGAATCCTCAGAGCGGGACGCGGTACGTGGGCGCGCGCATGGTGCACGGTCCCGGGTTCGGGCCGTTGCCGGCTCTCTTCGTGCGGGCCGAACAAGACGTCTTGTACGGCGAAGTGTTCGATCCGGTCTGGTATTCGTATTGCGGATAGCCGTTCGGAAAAGGCGATGACTGAATCGGCCAGGTCGAAAGACTCATATATCTCCCTCCGGTATCAGCCGGAAGACTCGGAAAAGGCGACGAAACTATTCGAGTCACCGTCGCCCGAGTCCGTGGTGGCCGCCTCCGGCGAAGGCCCCGATTTGTGACGGGCCTCATTCTGATGCGGCCGACACTGTGGAGGTTTGAGAACCCCGCGCTCTTTGCCGGGCGCGTGCCCTCTCGAACCCGACGTTCGCGATCAAGGCAGAGGTATGTTCGAGCTACCTCGCCAAGATTCCTTAAGATGGCACAAGCGCGTCGTGCACGGATCAACTCCGGTTGATCCTGCCGGCGGGCACCGCTATGGGAGTTCGCTTAAGACATGCGAGTCGAGAGGTGCAAGACCTCGG
>VBLT01000126.1 GCA_005878615.1 Methanobacteriota archaeon | reverse complement strand
GCCTGCAAACCGATCCATCCCGTGTCGCGCGTGGAAGTCCGCAAGTCCGAGGTCTGGGCGATGGGAGAGATCGCACCGGCGACCGAAGCGCCCGTCGCCGAAGCGCCCATCGCGGAGGCCCCGGTCCTCGCGGAGCCGGAGGCCGAGGAGCCCGCATCGGAGCCGGACAAACCGGAACCGGCTCCCGAGGAGCTCGCGCCCGAAGAACTCCCGCCTGAAGACGACGAAGACTTCTGACGTCCTCTCTTCGGCGAACGGCAGTCCTCTATGTTCTCCTTGGGCGGTCGCTGGGTTGATCGGTTCGAGTTCCATCGGAACTCGGTGCAGGACCCGATGCGTCCTTCTTCTCCAGGCGTGATTCCTTCGGCCCAGGCCGATGCGGCCGCTTGCGCGCGACCCACAACAGGAGGACGATGACTCCAAGGATGACCGGGAACACGACGAAGACGGTAAGGTCCGGCGGAGGCGCGAGCAGCGTGAAGTTGTACGTGACGTTCACGAACTTGGTGCTCGGGTTGGACCACAAGACCATGTAGGTGTCCGCCGTGGGCACGGTCCAACTGTCATCGTCCCGGACCGCGAGGGGGATGCTGTAGTACTCGGTGTAGTTGTACGGTCCGGAATGGGAATGGATCTCGAAGTGGATGGCGGGGCCGTCTCCCGCGTTCGCGGACCAGGAGAAGCGCAACGTGTCCCCCGGCCCCGGCGGGATGCCGAGGTTCGTGATGTTCGCGTGATACGCGGATCCGGTCTGGTTCGTGATCGGGGCCAGTTCGATCACGCCGCTCTGAGTGATCGGCGGGCTCCCCGCCGCGTGCGCGCTCGCGGCCGGCGTCGCTAAGAGCAGGAGGAGCCCGAGTACCATGGCGGGGAGCGCTGACCGCATCTATCCACCGGCCTTGATCGTCACGTAGAAGGTCACGCGCAGATCGAAGCTGTCGAGACGGCGGAAGTTCAGGTCGATTTTCCAGACACCGGGACTCGAGAGTGCGGTCGTCGTGATCGTGAACTGGGCGGTGCCGTTCCTTGCGAGGTAGAATGGCGTGCCGTTCGAGGCGTAGTTCAGGAGGAGCGTCAGCGTGTACGCGCCGACGGTCGTGGGGGGCGGATAGACTTCGGAGTGAACCTTCAGCCCGTCCTTGACGAGATCGAGGGCGAAGGGGCCAACCGGGCCGGCCGGCACCGCTGCTGCGGGCGTCATGGAAGTCAGGAGGCCCGCGAGGACGAGCACCGCAATCCCGAGGCTCGTCTCGAACCGCACGTTCCCCACGATCCTTCGGACAGCCTCCGTCGGTCGTTCCGATTCCACGGTCTTCGGGACGAGGCGATACCGGTTGTAGGCACCGAGCGCGAGCATCGGCGCGAACAGTCCGACTTTCGCGAGGATGACCCATCCGTAGGAACTCGTGACCAACGCGTCTAAGGTCCCGACGAGAAGGACGGCCAGCACGATCCCTCCCGCGAGGACGAGGCCGACCGCGTACGCCGCCATGCGGGAGAACCGACCGAGGACGATCCTCGCGAGGGGCGCGGTTTCCGGCTCCCGGAAGAAGCGACTGATTGACACGATCCCCGCGAGGCCGCCGAACCAGAGGCCGATGCCGCCGAAGTGGGCGGCGTCCGCGGCGATCCCGAGGGCCGTGAGGGCCGGCACCGCGGCGGCGTGGGTGCCGAGGCTGCCTGCGACGACCGCGGCGAGGGCGGCGAAGATGGCGGCTTGGATCGTCCACGCGGTTTTCTCCGGATTGCCTCCGCGCGATACGGCGAAGGCCCGGGAGAGGAAGGCGAACAGGCCGATTCCGAGGGCGAGTCGGACCGCCACCGATTGGACGTACGAGGAAGCCGTGAGGGCCTGCGCCGCGGAGTTCCCCTCGAGTCCGGTCGCCAGGGCGAAAAGGCCCGCCATGGAGACGATGAACGCGAAGGAGGCGATCCGCCCGACGTTCAAGAGGACGGGGAAGGCGAGGCCGTAGGCCCGGGACCCGCGGGCGTCTGGGTCCTTTCCCGCGGGAATCCACATGAAGTTCGCCATGATCCCCACGCCGAAGGCGATCGCGAGGCCGAGGAACCCGATCGACCGCAGGGCGACTTCGATAGGCGAAACCGGAGACCCGGCGCTCACCGGTGGCGGCAGCGTGCCGCAGGCCGTCCCGTTCGCATCTTGGACGCAGTACGAGAAGGATCCGGCGGTGAAGTGCCCGTCGACCGCGGAGGTCGCGGTCCAGGTGGCCGTGTAGATTCCCGGTCCGCCCGCCGTCAACGATTCGCTCAAGGTGCGACCGTCCGACGAATCCGTCACCGGAGGGACATCGAACCGGGAGCCCGCCGCGTTCGTCACCCGGATCGTCCCCGTGCCGGATTGGACCGCCTCCGAGAGCGTGATGGTGACCTGGGTCGGCGCGGTCGGCAGGATCGCGCTCGCCGCGGGCGTGGAACTCACATATTGGGCGTGGGCCGCGGCGAATCCGCTGGCGAAGAAGAGTCCCACGAAAACCGCAAGGGCGGCCAAGGACGGAGCGCGATGGGTCATGAGGTCTTCCGGCTCTTCCGCGTCAGTCCCCACGCGACGATGATCCCGGTCCCGCCCACGGCGAGGCCCGTGACCGCGATGATCGACGCGATGGCCAAGCTCGCGTTCGCGGCCGCGATGAGGCCCTCGAGGTCGCTGGGCGTCGGATCCGTCACGGGGAACTCGAGGTCCGAGGCGGGGATCACCTGGTCCAGATCGACCTTGATGTCGACCGCGGTGCTCCCGAGGGTCCCCATCACCCGGACGCTATAGATCCCCTCGCGGGTCGGGATCACGTCGAAGGTGTACCATCCGTCCCGACCGAACTGGGGTTCCAGGGCCTTCGCGACCGAGGCGGGGCCGATCGACAAGGTCGCGGTCAGGTTCGACGCGACGCCCACGACCCAGGAGGTGGTGCCGTTCGGATCATGATGCTCGATCCCGAGATCCAGGCTGTTCTTCGCGCCCGCGACGGCAGGTTCCTCGCTCCATCCCACGATGAACTCGTACTCGCCGACCGTCACGTGCTCGTGAGCCGCGACGGGGCGTGCCACGAGGGGAAGTCCCGCCATCAGTCCGATCGCAAGGGCGAGGGCCCAAATCCGCATCCATCGTTTCATGGTGTTCCGATGCCGTGCACACGGTCATCGGCCATTTCTCTTTTGGCACAAATCAAAAAGGAAGGGGAGCCGCCGGCCTGCCACCGGCGGCCCGTTCGGTCCCGGCCCTAGGGCGTCGAGCCGGGCTGGGTGTGCTTCTCGATGAGGAGATACACGTTGTCCATCGTGCCGTCCTGGTTGACGTCCTCGGCGTGGTATTCGACGGCGATCCACTCGTGGGTGTCCGGCGTCCCGTCCTGGTTGGGGTCGGTCATCCGCTCGGTGCGGAACGAGAGGTCGACCTTCTCGACGACGCCGTTCGAGTCGGCGTCGGTCGCGGTCGCATCGAGCCGCAGGTAGGCGGTCTCCTCCGGCACGCCGTTCTGGTCCTGGTCGAGGACCTCGGAACCGCGGGCCGTGACCGTCATGATCTCCGGGTGGCCGTCGTCGTTCGCGTCGGTCGCCTGGGCGTAGGCGACGAAGGCGGCCGTGTACTCCGGCACGCCGTCGTGGTTCGCGTCGCGGACCGCGCTCGCGCGGATCGTCACGTTCGTCGATTCGAACGCCCCGTTCGAGTTCGCGTCGATCGCGATCACGTCGATCGTCGCGCCGCGGGTCTCATCGACGAGGCCGTCGCTGTTGAAGTCCCGCTCCTCCGTCGCGACGAGGTGTAGCTCGACGCGGTCCGGGTGGTTGTCCTCGATCGTGTTCAGGACGACGCCGTCCAGGGTCGCGTAGGAGTGGTCCTCGGGGAACCCGTCGCTGTTCGCGTCGACGGAGGCCTCCGCGCGGATCGTCAGGGTGGCCTTCTCGAAGATCCCGTTCGAGTTGTCGTCGACGGCCTCGAAGGTCCCGTCGAGGCTCGCGCGGTATTCGGCGTAGCCGTCCTGGTTCATGTCCCGGACGACCGCCCCGGTCAGGGTGATGCGGGCGAGTTCCGGATGCCCGTCGTCGTTGGAGTCCGTCGCGAGGGCCGTGATCTCCAGGGCCTTGCGGACCTCGAGGACGCCGTCCGAGGTCGGGTCGGCGCGGCCGTACAGGTAGATGCGGCCTTCGACCCGCTCGGGGAATCCGTTGGAGTTCGCGTCCGTCATCGCAAAGGAGACCTCGATCCCGCGGGCGAGCTCATCGACGCCGTCGCCGTTGCCGTCGAGGGCCTCGTACGCGGTCAGGTTCAGCTGCGCGGACTCGTTGTGGCCGTCGTTGTTCGCGTCGCGGGTGCTCGCAGAGAGATCGATCGCGGCGCGGTACTCCTTCGTCCCGTTGTCGCCGAGGTCGTACGTCTGATAGAGGTGCAGCTCAAGGTCGGCGGAGTCCAGCGTCCCGTCGCTCCCGGTGTCGGTCATGCAAAGTTCTCCAGTCACCGTCCGGACGAACTCCGGGTTCCCGCTCTCGTTGCGGTCGAACCGCTGTTCGCCGGCGAAGGTCGCCATGACGGACTCCGGCCTCTTGTCGCCGTTCGCGTCCTTGACGCTCAGGATCCAGAGGCCCTGGGCCGCGTACTCCCGGATGCCGTTCTCGTTCGGGTCGGCGAAGGCCTCGATGCCCTGGCGGCCCTCGAGGGCGTTGAACTTCCCGTCGGAGTCGTTGTCCCAGACCTCGAAGTCCCGCGCGATCGTCATCCCGGCCTCCGGGATGCCGTTCTTGTTCGCGTCGACGACGCAGGTCCCGAGCATCCGTCCGCGGACGTATTCGGGGTGGCCGTCGTGGTTCGCGTCCGTCGCGGTGAATTCCTGCTTCCAGGTGCAGTTCGCATCGTCGCCGGAAGGCATCACGAAGTGGGCGACATCGGGGGCGCCGCGGACCTGGTCCGCATCGTGCGGGAGGACGCCGAGTCCGAAGGAATCGAGGGAATCGTTCGCGAGATCGCCGCGGGTCTCATTCAGTTCCCGCAGGGCGGGGACATCGGCCCGGACTGGGTCCGGGTTTCGGTCTGAAGAAGGCGCCGGGGCCGGCGTCGAATTCGCCGGGGCGTCCGAGGGACTCCGCGCGACATCCGCTTGGGGCGGCGCGGGGGTCGGGCCCGGGGCGCTCGACGCGGACAGGACGCCGCGCGAGGCGGTCGCGTCCTGCGCGCTCAGCGCGGTCAAGGCGGCGCCTCGATTCGAGGGCGTGTAGCCCAGGAGGCGCAGATACGTTCCGTCGCGGAGGAGGCCGCCGCCCACTTGCGTGAGGACGACGGTGCTCACCGCGACCATTCCGAGCACAATCGCGAGCCCCAGGTACAGGGCCCGTGGCGGGCGTTTCGAGACGCAGTAGGCTTCCATCGGGATCGCACCTTTTGAGAGTGTACGCGGGCGGCAGGGCATAGGGAGACCCGCAAGACTCTTCCCGATGGTTTTATACGAGAGCGACAGAACCGACCGTGAGAATCAAGAGGTCGCGGCGACCGGGATTTCACTCGCGGCCAAGGACCCGTGCCTTTTCAGGGGACACTCGGCCGCCACGCAGGCACAGCCCCTTCTGGGTGGCTTCCCTTCTTTGAGGCACTGCGGAGGGACGGCGGTGGATTCGGACTCGTTCGCTTCGACCTCCGTTGGTTGGTCTTCCCAAACCATGCGGACGCAAGCCAAGCTTCGCAGGCAGAATGGCGTTCCGCGACCGGACCGATGGTGAGGTGCGGAAGGACCGTGTCACGGGGACGCCTTGGATGGCGTCCGTGGGACAAGGTCATCCAAGTCTTCCCCTTTGAGCGCGGACAGTTCGTTATCCGGGACGCCGAGTCGTATCCGCCTCCCAGCGACGCCCCCGTTCCCGAGCGCTCGAAACCGATACCGGGTCGGAAGTCCCGCCGACGTCGTTCGGGCTACCTCCGCCACGCCGTGATGTACGAGGTAGTCGATCATGAAACGTCGGCTCTCATTCGACCACTCTGGGAACCGGCCATGCGCCAACTTGAACAGCTCAAGAGTCGAGAGCTCCCGCCCCGCGAGGTCTCGCCCGAATTCGTAGGCGTCGTACGCGTCATAGGGTTGGAAGGGCGAAGACCGGTTCGGCGCGGACGGGCCGACGGCTCCGTCGAATGAGACATCCACGTCGTCGATTTTCTGCCGGAGTTCTGCGAATTCTCTTACCAGCGGATCCCGACTCAGGACTTCGATTTCCGCCATCCACACCTTCAGCTGAGACCGGGCGACCGATTCGGAATCGTCCGGAAAATCAAGGTTCATCTCCCATCCTCGGATTCACCAACATGACATAGTATATATATAATATTGCTTGACTAATATCTAATCGGCACTATTGTCTATCGTCCACGACTACCGACAAAGGCCTTGCCAGAAGATTCATGTACCCCGAATTTATCCGGGGCCCTCGCGGTGTTTCTTTGCATCGGGTCGTCACCGTATTTGGTAAGAAGGAATTCGCGACGATACGGCTCTACTGCAAGCGCAATCGACTCAGCCTATATGCCCTGGCGAAGGCAGCAATCCGGGAATATTTACAGCGCCATCCCTGATCTCGAGGCGTGGCTCTGTGACGTAGGCGATCCGATCCCGTGCTCGGAAGGGTTGGCGCCGCGGGCCCGAGGACTAAACGGTCGCGATTCCATCGTTGAGGTTTCGGCTCTCGCCTCCGTTGAAGCAATGGCCCTTCATTCGGGCAGGTGCGCTCGGCAAGAAGCGATTCTCGCGCGATACCTAGGGTGCCGGAATTCGTTCCTCCATCCACCTCCGGACCGCGTCCCACACCTCGAGAAATGTGTCTCGCTTGGGACCCTTCGGTTCGAACGAATGGCCCGCGTCCCGAATCACGACCAAGTCATGCGGGACGGGCAACCGCGGCAGATCCTCCCGGAGGCGAGCCAGGTCACAGAACGGATCGTGGTCTCCCTGCACGAATAGAATCGGCTTCACGACCATCGGCCACTCCGGTGGGTCTCTCACCTCCGGGCGGAACTTAGGGTGGAGCGGATAGCCAAGGGCGATGAGGCCCGTTGCAAGCGGATCCGCGGAGGCCCGTGCACACACTCGCGCTCCCATCGACTGGCCTGCGAGGAAGATCGGAATCTCCGGGAACCGATTCGCCATGAACCGCAGCGCGCCGCGGAGATCGTCCTCCTCGCGGGAGAGGTCTCGAGAGGCGACGCCCTTCTCATCCGTATACCGGAAATTCATCCGCAGCGCCGCGAGACCGGCATCGGCCGCCGCGGTCGCGATTCGCCGAGGAATCGGGTTCTGCAAGTTGCCCGATCGACCATGCGTGACGACGAGGCCTGCCGATGGAGCGGCCTCGGGTGCATGGAGGAGTCCGTGCACGGTCCCGGATCCGCTGATCGGCGAGAACCGGGCGTCCGCGGCGAGGAACTCCACCATCGGTCTTCACCGCACTCGATTCGGAGGCCCTGCCGCGATGCGTGACCGCATCGGAGGCCGGCCTACGGATTCGGTGGATTGGCGCCTCCCGATCGATTGCGTCGCATCAACCCGACTCCGGCGAGGGCGAGGGCCAGGATACCTAGGACAAGCGCGCCGTATCCGACGAGGGAGAGCGTGCTCACGGCGTCGACCGCGGCCGGCAGGACGATGACCGTCCCGGTCATCCCGACCCAGGAGTCCCCGACCTTGTAGGCGTGGAGCTTGCAGAAGTAGGTGAATGTCCCCTCCGTGTCGAAGGTCCAGTTGAACACAGTCAATTGACCCGGCGCCCCCATGACGGGCGGCAATCCGGGCGGCAAGTTGGGACTCGAATCCCACACGATCCCCG
>VBLT01000119.1 GCA_005878615.1 Methanobacteriota archaeon | reverse complement strand
TCCGGCGAATCGATGCAGGATTCGCGAAACGATTCGAACGAATCTATTTATTCCGTCCCCGCCGTCGGCCGGTCGAGATGGCGGATCTGAAGACGGTCACCGACACGATCCACGGGACGATCCGCCTCGAGCCGCTCACCCTCGATCTACTCGAGACACTCGAGTTGCAGCGCCTCAACTCGATTCGTCAGCTCGGGTTGACGTACCTCGTCTTCCCCGGAGCGAACCATTCGCGGTTGGAACACTGTCTGGGCGTCGGCCATGTGGCGGGCGAGATGGCGAAGGCCCTCGAACTGACTCCCGCGGAACGGAAGGTCGTCCAGGCCGCGGGCCTCGTCCACGACGTCGGGCACGGGCCCTTTTCGCATACCCTCGAGCATGTGTTGAGCCGAGAACTCGCGGTCGACCACATGCACCTGACCCAGCGGATCATCACGGGCCAGGATGACAACGTCTCCCCGGAGGACCGGGCCGCGTTCCCGGAGGTTCCGAGGATCGACGGAGTCCTCGAGCGCCATGGGGTGGACCCGGAAGCCGTCGCAGCCCTCATCCGCGGGCCGTCGGAGAAGGGGGCCGCGTGGATCGTCCCCCGAGGTCGGAAGGAACCGTCCCGGTACCTGGCCCAGATCATCCACAGTCCCATGGACGCGGACCAGATCGACTACCTGATGCGGGACGCACACTACACCGGGGCATCCCACGGGATGATCGACTTCTCTCGGTTGCTCCAGACCCTTCGGACGGACCGCGGAGAGCTCGCGCTCGATCGGAAAGGCCTCCCGGCGCTGGAGGGGATGCTCGTCGCCCGCGGCCTGATGTATTCGTCCGTGTACTTCCACAAAACCGTCCGCATCGCGGAGGAGATGCTCGCCCGGGCCGTCGAACGTTCGGAGGCCCCGATGGCCGAGATCCAGAAGATGGTAGATCACGAGCTGCTGAACTGGCTCGTTCGTCAAGGGCCGTTCCAGCGGGAGATCGCCTTGCGCCTCAAGTACCGCAAGCTGTACAAGCGCGTCTTGGCATCGGATCGGGACGAGCTGACCGCGGCAACCCGGTCCGTGCTCGCGACGTTCCACGATCCGAAGGAGCGGCGGCGAGCGGAGGACCGAATCGCCCGAAGGGCCGGACTGACTCCCGGCCAAGTGATTATCGACGTCCCGTTGCCCGAGTTGCTCCTGAGCGAGCCGCGGATCGCGAAGACCGAGGTCCCGATCCTCGACGACGGGAGCGCGAAGCCCTTTTCCCGCGTCAGTTCGCTCGGCCGGGCCCTCCAAGTCCGTCAGGTCGTCGATTGGGTCGTCATGGTCGCGGCCCCAGCAAAGTCCGCGGCCGCGGTCCGAAAGGCCGCTGCGTCGGTGCTCTCCGGTTGATCGTAAGAAGGACGCATGGGAAGGGCGTTTGTCAACGCGGCGGACGTTCGTCGGACAACTTTTAAATAGCGTCCGCCGGATACGCGGCCATCTTGCGGGATGGGATGACCTCGCAGGTTCTGCAGGTGGCGGAATGAACTCGATGCTAGAGGATGTGCTCGCCCGGGAAGGGAGTGCTCCAGCGTTTGAAGACAGCCGGGTGGACGTCGAGCTCGAAGAGATGCTCAGCAAGATGCGGACCAACATCAAGATCATCGGCCTCGGTGGAGGGGGTTGCAACACGATCGCCCGCGTCTACGGCGAGGGGATCGTGGGTGCCGAGCTCTTTGCCTGCAACACGGACGCGCAGCACCTGCTCCACATTGCGTCTCCCAAGAAGGTCCTCCTCGGGCGGAGGATCACGAAGGGCCTGGGGGCCGGCGCCTTGCCGCAGATCGGCGAGGAGGCCGCCCGCGAAGCGGAGGAAGAGCTTCGCGCCATCGTCCAAGGATCCGACATCGTCTTCGTGACGTGCGGCCTGGGCGGCGGGACCGGGACTGGGAGCTGCGGCTACGTCGCCCGACTCGCCAAGGAGATGGGGGCACTCACGATCGCCGTGGTCACCCTCCCCTTCCGCGGCGAGGGCAAGCTCCGCATGGAGAGCGCGGAATGGGGATTGGAGCGCCTGCGGGATGCGGCGGACACCGTGATCACGATCCCGAACGACAAGCTCTTGGACCTGGTCCCGCGGCAGTCGTTGAACCTCGCGTTCAAGTTCGCGGACGAGGTCCTGATGCGGTCCATCAAAGGCCTGACGGAGATCATCACCAAACCCGGCCTCGTGAACCTCGACTTCAACGACGTCAAGACGATCATGAAAGGCGGAGGCGTCGCCATGATTGGCCTCGGGGAGAGCCAGGCCGTCGGCGACAACCGTGCCGTCGAGGCGATCGAGGAAGCGATCAATTCGCCGCTGTTGGAGGTCGACGTCTCCACGGCCCACGGAGTCCTCATCAACGTGACCGGCGGGAATGACATGACGATTTCCGAGGCCGAGCGCGTCGCGGAGGTCGTCCAGGCGAAAGTGTCTCCCACCGCGCGGATCATCTGGGGCGCAACGGTGGATCCGTCCCTCGAGCATACGCTGCGAGTCATGCTCGTCGCGACTGGGGTGAAGTCCAAGCAGATCTCCGGTGACCGCTCCGAGCTCTGCATTTCACGGGAGGACGGAGCGGATCCCGCGAACCCGGAAACCTTTATTAACGCTCCCCCTTTACATCTCATTCGCGGTTGCTTCATTTGCTTCCTCGGGCAGCCGGAGGCCGAACCATGGATTCCATTGTGAGGGAAGTCGTCACCCGCTCCGGTGTTGAACCCCGGGTGCCCGAGTCGCCCACCGCTTCGCTTGGGATGGGGGCGGAGGACGCCGAGCTCGAGCGAATCCTCGCGAGCCTTCGGACGAACATCAAGATCGTGGGCATCGGAGGAGGCGGATGCAACACGATCGACCGGCTCGTCGAATCCGGCATCGTCGGCGCCGAGCTGTTCGCGGCGAACACGGACGCGCAGCACCTCCTCGTTATCCGGTCGCCGCACAAGCTCCTCCTCGGTCGGCGCGTGACCCGAGGCCTCGGCGCGGGAGCCCTCCCGCAAGTAGGCGAAGAATCGGCCCGCGAAGCCGCGGACGAACTTCGATCCGTGGTCCACGGTGCGGACATGGTGTTCATCACCTGCGGCCTGGGAGGCGGGACCGGGACGGGAGGCGCCCCCGTGCTCGCTCAGCTCGCGAAGGAAGCCGGCGCCCTCACGATCGCCATCTGTACCTTCCCCTTCCGCGCGGAGGGCGCGATCCGTGCGGAGAACGCGGAGTATGGGCTCGAGAAGCTGCGCAGCTTTGCCGACACCGTCGTCGTGATCCCGAACGACAAACTGCTTGAACTCGTCCCGCGTCTAGCGTTGAACGCGGCGTTCAAAGTGGCGGACGATGTGCTCATGCGGGCGATCAAAGGGATCACCGAGGTCATCACGAAGCCGGGCCTGGTCAACTTGGACTTCAACGACATCAAGACGATCATGAAAGGTGGAGGCGTGGCGATGATCGGCCTCGGCGAGTCGGACACGGACAACCGCGCCGAGGAGTCGATCGAGGAAGCGATCAATTCGCCCCTCATCGACGTCGACATCAGCGGCGCGACCGGCGCCCTCGTGAACGTCACCGGCGGGAACGACATGAGCGTGGCCGAGGCGGAGAAGGTCGCCGAGATCGTCCAGGGCCGGATCGCGCGGAACGCACGCATCATCTGGGGCGCCGCCGTCGATCCGAGCCTCGAGCATCGGCTGCGCGTCATGCTGATCCTGACCGGGGTCCGCTCCAAGCAGATCCTCGGACCCGGGGAACACGTCCGGCCCCAGGGCGGCGTCGACATCGTGCGGTGACACCATGGCGGACATCGTCGACAGGAGTTGGGACGTCCAACGTCGGATCGAGGAGCGCGTCAAGCGCCTCGGGAAGGGGAAGTACGGCCGCGTCCTGAAGATGGCCCGGAAGCCGACCTCGGACGAGTATTCGAAGGTCGTGATGATCACGGGCCTCGGGATCGTCGCGATCGGCGCCCTGGGCTTCATCATCTACCTGATCATGCGCTACGGACCCGACCTCTTCCGCGGGCTCTTCGGAGTCCTGGGGACCTGAACCGATGGGTCTCCTCGACGATCTCTCGAAACGGGAGTCGAAGCCCGAATCGAAACCCGAGCCCCCAATGGTGGGCCATTACGGCGTCCGCCTCGACCTGCAGGAGGAGAAAGTCAGCCTCACCGCCGGACAGGCGAAGGAATTCACGATGGTGGTGATGAACACCGGGACGGAGGACGACACGATCCGGCTCAAGATCGATCTCGTCTACAACTCCGAACTGCCCGATCCCCCGGAATGGACCGTGAAGCTTTTCGGGGTCGAGGACAAGGTCTGGGACGTGACCTTCACGAAAGTCACCGAGAAGGAGTTCATGCTGATCGCGGACGGCCAGCGCGAGATCACGCTCTCAGTCACCTGTCCCAAAGGCGCCCGGTACGGGGACCGACTGAACGTCGTGGTGAACGCGATTTCCAAGGGAGATCCGGGCGCCTTCGACGCGAAGACGCTGAGCTTCAGCGCCCGCCAGGCGATCCTCGCGGTGAAGTCCTCCATCGGGCATGAGCGGGCGGTGGCCGATGCGATCTACGCGCGGGCGAGGGCCAAGGACGTCGGGGTCTTCTCGATCCTCGTGCCCGCGAACTTCCGCGGTTACGTGTACGTGGAGAGCATGAACCCGGACCGGCTCGAGGAGATCGTCCGCGGCCTCCGTCGGGCCCGCGGTGTCGTCAAGGGAGAGGGCGAGTCGACCGGCATTTCCTTCTCCGAGATCGAGGCCTACTTGACGCCGAAGCCGATCGTCAGCGGGATCATGGAAGGGGACATCGTCGAACTCGTCGCCGGGCCGTTCAAAGGCGAGAAGGCCCGGGTGATGAAGATCGACGAGACGAAGGAAGAGATCACGGTCGAGCTCTTCGAGGCCATGGTGCGGATCCCCGTGACGGTCCGCGGCGACAGCGTCCGCGTCCTCCAGAAAGAGGAAGAGAAGTAGGCCGCAGGTCGGAGCTTTCCGCTCGGTCCATCTGGCCAGATTCGATCGGTCAGTGTCCGAAACGTTTATGATGGAACGCCCGCTGCAACACGGCCGGAGGCCCGTCCATGGTGGAGAAACTGGAAGTCCTCGTCGATGGCGGGAAGGCGACGCCCGGACCCCCCTTGGGCCCTGCGCTCGGTCCCCTCGGCGTGAACATCGTCGAGATCCTCAAGGCGATCAACGAGAAGACGAAATCGTTCGAGGGGATGAAAGTCCCCGTGACCCTGCTCGTCGACCCGAAGACGAAAACCTTCTCGATCGAGGTCGGAACGCCGCCGACGTCCGCCTTGATTACGAAGGAACTGAAGATCGAGAAGGGATCGGGGGACCCCGGCAAGACCCGGGTCGGCAACTTGTCCCTCCCGCAGGCGATCCGGATCGCGAACATGAAGACGGACACGATGCTGGCGAAGACCCTGAAGGCCCGCGTCCTCGAGGTCGTGGGGACTTGCGTCTCGATGGGCGTGACGGTCGAAGGAAAACTCGCGAAGGACCTTTCGAAAGACATCCAAGCGGGAAAGTTCGACAAGCAACTCGCGGGCTGAGTCCGAAGAGCCCGTCGCCATGTCGGTCGGTCGAACGCGACATTCACGATCGAGGCAGGACTCGTTTCCCCTTTGGCTCCGCGAGGTCGAGGAGCATCGCCTCCAGTTGGACGCGGACGAAGTCCATGTCCCCGACCCAAAGACCTTGGAGTTTGTCCGAAACGAATTGCCCGTCTCGGTAGAAGGAGTTCAGGATGAACACCTCGTGGTCGCTCGGGAACACGTAGGTGTGCGCGAGTCGGGTCTTGGAGAGCGGGCGGGCCGGAAAACGGAATTGGACCCGGACATTCCGGCTGAGCAGGCTGCCGAATTCCGCCAGGTCCGCGCGGTTGCTCTCGCTCAGCACGACTCGCACGAGCCTTCGCGAGCGCCCCAAGGCGTCGAAGAGCAGCCGGAGGATTTCCGGCGCCACCGGAAAGGGGCTGACGCACAGGATCTGAGTGTCGCTCGAGAGGATGACTTCCCGCAGTTTGCGCCCGATCGATTCCGGTCCTTTGTAGATCCAGAGGTCCTCATCCGCCCCGCGGTTCTTAGGCGGGGGCGTCTCCTTCAAGCTGCCGACGACCTCGGCCGCCGCGAGGAGGTCGTCATGCCGCGATTGGCGCGCCTCTTCGCTGACGATTCGGGGCGCGCGGGCCCGATACCGATTCGGTCGCTCCTGGGAGACGTCGATCCAGCCCTTCGACTGCAAGGACTGCAGGACGCGGTAGACGGCGGGGTACTGCACGCCGAGGAGCTGGCTGACCTGCTGGGCGGTCGACGCGCCGTGCTGCAGGAGGTGAAGGTACGCGTCGGCTTCTTTCCCCGTGAGGCCGAGGGTCTCCAGGGCCCGGACGGAATCCTCCTCCCGCATCGACTGCGTCACCGCGGATCGGTACAAAAGGATTTGCGGGTTATCATCCCCTCGATGATAACTTGCGGCGGATCGACCGATAGTGTAATTCACTCCGAAACAATGGGACTGTGGGGCAATCGATGAGGCAGATATCGTTCGACGATGGCATCACCTACATGTTCGGCCCACACCTGGAGCCAGTCGCAACGGTCCGGTCCGGAGAGACGGTCGAATTCGTCTGCCAAGACTCGTGCGGGGGTCAAATCCAATCGGAGGGGGACACGCTCGACCAACTGCAGATGGACCGCGTCAACGGGGCCACGGGGCCCGTGGCTGTCGCGGGCGCCCAGCGCGGCGATGCCATTCGAGTCCGGATTCGAGACATCCGCGTCGGCCCGACCGGATTTCAGTCGATCGTGTCATCTTATGGGGTCCTTGGAGAGGAGGTGCGGAGTCCTCGAACCAAGATGATCCCGATTCGGGAGGGCAAGGCCGTCTTCTCCAAGGGCATTCGGCTTCCGATCCGGCCACACGTCGGCACGATCGGAGTGGCACCCGCATCCCAGGAGTGGACGACGTTCTACCCGGGCGACCATGGGGGCAACCTGGACACGAAGGAGATCACGAAAGGGAACTCGGTCTACCTCCCGGTGTTTCAACCGGGCGGGCAGTTGGCGATGGGCGACCTCCATGCGCTGATGGCCGACGGGGAGGTTTGCGTCACCGGGATCGAGATCGCGGGGACCGTCCGTACCCAGGTCGACGTCCTGCGCGGATACGGCCTGCAGCGGCCGATCGTCGAAACTCCGGAAGCTTGGTTGACCCTGGCAAGCGCGCCGACCTTGGACGACGCGGCAAAGCTCGCGACGCACGATGGCGTCGCCTTCCTCGCCCGCGGTGCGGACCTTCCCTGGGACGAGGCTTACATGCTCGCGAGCATCGCCTGCGACCTCCGGATCAGCCAAGACGTCGATCCTTGGCGGACGGCGAAACTCGTCATTCCAAAGAAGCTGGTCCCGCGCCTCCCGACTCGGTGAGTTGCGTCGAAAAATCCGCCCGTCTTAACGGCCTTCGGTGAGGCGAGGGAAACGGAGGCCGGACACGACGCGAGTGGTCGCGTCCAGAAACCTTATTAAGTCCACGCTCTTTCGTCGCTTTCCCTTTGCAGGAGGCTGCATTGGCCGCTCGTACTGCAGGTGGCGATGTTCCGTGGCGGACAAGCATTCGGTCGAGACCGTCAAGAAACTTCTCGAGGCGGCAAAGCCTCGCAAGTTCAAGGAGTCCGTGGAACTCGCCGTGAACCTCCGAGACGTCGACCTTTCGGTCCCCAAGAATCGGGTGGACGAGGAGGTCGTCCTGCCGAAGGGACGCGGGAAGTCGATTCGCATCTGCGTCTTCGCCTCGGGCGAGTTGGCCCTCAAGGCAAGGAATGTCGCGGACCTCGTGATCCAGCCGCAGGAGATCGAGGAGTACGCGGCGAACAAGCGGAAGGCACGCGGCCTCGCGCAGGCCTGCGACTTCTTCATCGCCGAGGCGCCTCTCATGCCTGTGATCGGGAAGCGCCTCGGCGTCGTCCTGGGGCCGCGCGGCAAGATGCCCCGGCCCGTCCCACCCACCGCGGATCCGACGAACCTGATCACCGCGATGCGGAACACGGTCCGCGTGCGGAGCCGCGACAAACCGACCTTCCACGCGGCCCTCGGCACAAGGGACATGCCTCCCGAGGACCTCGCCGAAAACCTCGACGCCGTCATGCGTCGGCTCATCGGGAAGTTGGAACGCGGGCGGTTCAACATCCGGTCGGCGTACCTGAAGACCACGATGGGCCCGGCGGTGAAGTACCTCTGAGGTGACGTCGATGGCGCATGTCGCTCCCTACAAGAAACAACTCGTCGAGGACTTGGCGTCCCGCTGCGCCCAAGCGCAGGTCGTCGGGATCGTGAACGTCCACGGGATCCCCGCCCCCCAGTTCCAAGCCATCCGCAAGAAGCTCTGGGGACGCGCGACGATTACGGTGGCCAAGAACAACCTGCTCCGGCTCGCACTGGAGCAGGCCAATGCGAAGAAGCCGGACCTCGTGAAGCTCGGCGAGACGATCGAGGGCCAGACCGCCGTCGTCACCGCGGACATCAATCCGTTCCGTTTGTTCAAAGAACTCGAGGGAACGAAGACGCGGGCTCCCGCGAGAGGAGGCGAGGTCGCGCCGGAGGACTTGTGGGTGCGCGCCGGCGAGACGCCGTTCAAACCCGGTCCGATTGTCGGGGAGCTGCAGAAGGCCGGCATCCCGGCCGCGATCGAACGAGGCAAGGTCACGATCCGGCAGGACAAGCTCCTCGTGAAGGCGGGGCAGCGGATCCCACGGGACGTCGCCCAACAGCTCGCCCGGCTCGAGATCTATCCCCTCGTCGTCGGACTCGATCTTCGAGGCGCCTACGAGGCGGGCACGGTCTTCCGCCGCGACGCCCTCGCGATCGATGACCTGGTGGTCCGGAGTCAGATCGCCCAAGCCGGCCGTGAGGCCCTCGCCCTCGCGCTGGCGGCGGCATATCCGACGAAGCAGACGATCGGGCCGCTCCTGGCGAAGGCCCACGCACAGGCCCTGAACCTCGCGGTCGAATCGGAGTTCCCGACGAAGGAGACGATCAAGCTCCTCCTGGTCAAGGCCCAGTCCCAGGCGCTCGCACTGGCGTCCCGCGTCCCTGGCGCGTCCGACAAGGAGCATCCCACGCAACCCGGATCATCATGAGACAAGGAGGTGAACACGAATGGAATACATCTATGGGGCGTTGGTCCTGCATGCGGCCGGCAAGCCTGTGAACGAGGACAGCCTGAAAAAGGTCCTCACGGCGGCTGGCGTGAAGGTCGACGAGACCCGCGTGAAGGCCCTGACCGCCGCGCTGGAAGGCGTGAACATCGACGAGGCCCTGAAGGCCGCCGTCGCGATGCCCGCCGCCGCGCCCGCGGCAGCGCCCCCCGCCGAGAAGAAGGAAGAGAAGAAGAAAGAGGAAAAGAAGGAAGAAGAGAAAGTCTCCGAGGAAGAGGCGGCTGCGGGGCTCGGCGCGCTCTTCGGTTGAACCGAATCGCTCCGGCCTCTTTCCCGGCGACGTCGAGCGTCAGCGAGAGCGAGTCCTCATGCGTCGCTTTTCTTCGCGGCAGCTTGCGCCCTCTTCCCCCGCTCCTTGGCCGTGAATCCGGTCGCCTTCTCGAGGAAAGTGTTGAAAGCCTTGATCGTATCCGTCGCGACGTGGTCGGGCGCGCCGGATTTCATCGTCGTGTCCACGTACAGCTTCTTTCCGTCGGTCCAAGCGACCATCCGCTCGATCGCGCCGAACGAGACGACGATCCGGTTCCCCTCCGTCCCGGCACCCGCGAAGGTCTCCGCGGCGATCATCCTGAGCCCGTCCCCTTCCAGGGCCTTGGCGACTCCCCGTTTCAGCTCGTATTCGCGCATCGGATCCGTTTTCGGGAACTTCGCGGGTCCTATGAACGTTACGTCTCAAGGACCGCCAGAGGGTCCGCAGGGGTCAGCATGAACTCTTGCATCTCGGAGTACGCGCGCCAAACGTCCTTGCACTCGCAGGTCAGATCGTCGAAGTCCTTTCGGAGGCCCAGGGAGAACTCCTCGATCGCATTCACGACCCTGCGGTCGCATGTTCCGCAATTGTGGGCGCCGCGCACCATCCCGCCCGCGGTCGGATGGGATTTGACGTGGGCCTTCAGGTCCTCGGTGCGCTCGAGGACCTCGACGACGGACCACAGCCAGGGCGGTCGGTATTCGCCGCGACGGAAGAGACGATCGACGATCGTGCGACTCTGGACGTTCACCGGATTGAAGGAGATCGTATCGCTGTATGGGTCCGCCTCGTGTCCCGATCGCACCGCGTCCTCGATCGCTTCGAGTTCCGTGAGGAACGGGGGCTTGACCAGGAGGTACGTCTTGACCGTCGCACCGGCCGCATGCGCCAGCTCCGTCGCGTGCGCGTGTTCTTTGAGTCCCCAGACCTTGTTGACGGATTGACGGAGGACGCGGCCGTTGGTCGACTCCAGGCCCAGCGCGATCTCGAGCTCATCCACGTGATTCATCGCCGCTTCGACCTGCTCCTTCCGCAACAGGTGCGATAGGGTCTCCACGATGACCTTGTCGCAACGGTCGCCCAAGTCATGGAGGATTCTCTCTCGAACTTCCGGCGAGACTTCGTGGTCGTCGAAGAAGTTCCCGGAGGTGTAGACCTTGACCAGGGGCTGGGATTCGTGTTTCCGGAGGACCGTGTCGACTTGGTGCAGGATGTCCGCCGGCGCGACCTCTTGTGCCACGTCGTTCACGTAGCCGCACATCGAGCAGCCGCTCGCCCGAGCCCAATAGCAGCCGCGCGTCCGAAAGATGATCACCCACGCATCCACGACGCGACCGTGGAGCAGGTCTTTCTCGGTCCAGGTGGAAATGTATTCCCGCGGATCGAAGTCCCGCGGTCGTCGCTCGTCCTTCACGAGTTGCGCGAGGCGCATGGAGTCGCGTCGAACGAGGGGGGGCGGAAAAACCTTTGCGCCCTCAGCGACGATCCCGGACGGCGGACAGGCCGAGGATCACCCCGACCGCGAGGAAGACGCCCGCGAAGAACCGGAGTCCGAAGGCCACGTCGGGTCCGAGGAGCGATCCGCCGGCCGACGAAAGGGACAATGGAAGGTCGACGAGGACCTCGTAGAGGACGAAGAGGATCATGCCGAAACCGACGAGGCTGATCCCGGTCTCGGGATTTCGGTGCCGGTGCGATGTGGGCGTGGCGATGGCCGCGGCCGACCGCGGCACCGCGACGGCGGAACCCCCGACGAGCGGTGTACGTTCGGGCCTCGGGAGATCCGCGGGGGCGTACCGCCGACAGGCGTCGCACCACCATCGCTCGTATTGCGAGATCCATCGGAGGGCGGCCCCGCAGGTCGGGCACGCGAACTTCGATCGGGCCTTCGGAGCGTAGGCGCGGCAGGAGTAGCAATACCAGCGGTTGTACTGGGGAATGTACGTCAACTCAAGACCGCACCGCGGACACGGATGCTCGACGCGGGCGGCGGGGATCGTCGGGGCCTCCGCGATTGACGCCGCTTGTGGTGCCGCGGCGACGCTCGGAGGGATGTACGGTTCGACGACGATCGGCCTTGACGGCTGCGGCTCGACGACCGGGAGGACCGTCGACGACATGACCGGAGGCACCTCGCGAGGCATCTCGCGACGGGGCATGTCCGGGATCATCCTCGGCGCCGCGGTGATGAGTTTGGGCGGAGTTTTCACGGGTTCGGCGATCGGCTCACTCGGGGTCGGTGTCGTCGTTGGGACCGGCGGACTTGGAGCGACAGGCGCTTCCTCGACCGGGGAGGCTTCGGCTTGCACGGGAGCCGGTTCCGGTTCCTTCTTCGCCTCGTGCTCATCGAGGTAGCTCAGGAGCCTCTCGCGGAGCTGTTCCTTCGTCCCCGTCGGATCGAGACTGTATGCCTTGCAAAGGTCGAGCAAGGCCACTTTCTTCGCCTCGAGAATTTCCGCGCGGATGAGCGGGGGTTTCTCGACTTCCTCGGCGCCCTCCTCGGAAGAGGCCTCCTCGGCGACCGGTTCCTGGATTGGCTCGGCGGGTACGGGTTCGGGCTCCGCAGCGGGCGGTACCTGAGGCGTCGGTTCGGGCGAGACTCCCATGCGCTCCGGTTGGAGTTCTACGGCGTTCGGCTCGTCGGACCTTGGCGCCTCGCTCTTCACGGGCTCGACGAGGACCAGAGCGCTCTCCGCCGCCGCGGTTGGCCCGGAGGACACCGGAGGAGTGTTGTCGACTTTGACGTCCATGAAGACGCCTTCCGGCGGATAAGCGTTGCACCGGAAGCAATAATATCGATCGTACTGCGTGACGAACGACAGGATGCCCGTGCACATGGGGCAACGCTTCGCGCCTCGGTCCCCGAATCCCTCGGGAGCGTATCGGCCGCAGGCGTAACAAAAATTCCGATTGTATTGCTCGAGAAAAGCGAGCTCGCTACCGCAGTTTGGACAGGGGAGACCGGTCACGCAATCCGGCGGAGCCCGGCTGTCTCGAATAAAGCCTTTTCCTCGATTCCCAAGAATGAGATTCTTTCGCCGGACTCCGATTCCAAGCCCGCGAAAATGCTTTTAGCGGCACTCCCCATCGGCACGTCGCGCCACCATAGCTCAGTCGGTAGAGCAGCCGCCTTGTAAGCGGCAGGTCGGGAGTTCAATTCTCCCTGGTGGCTCTATCCGAAGTCAGCTAGTATTTGGGCCGACATTACTCTCCTTTGGTGGTTAAGCACGGCAGCCATGGAGGATCAGTCTCGAGAGAATCGGGGAAAAACGGTCGGCTTGTCCTGGCTGGACTCGGTTGATCTAGAAATCGAACGACGACTCCTCCCAACGGAACGTGCAATTCTCGCGGCGCTCAGAAGTTACAGGACGAATTTCGTACCGAATCGCACCACGGCACATGGGGCTCCTCCCCGGAGTTGAAAGCCACATGAGGGGATTGACCTCTTCTCAGACTCTCCTCGGTGGCGACTCCCTGCCTTGTCTTCGTACGTATCGAGCTTGTTTAACACATTAATAGTCCGGGTGCCCGTGCAGCGGCGCGGAGGCTCGCAGGTGAAATCCCTTCAGGCATCAATGGACAACTGGTTCGTCCGGCATGTCGGCGGACTGAAGACTGCGATCCGCGTCGTCTTCGGCATCGTTTGGGGGATCGACGGCGCGCTTAAGTTTCAGCCCGGAGTGGCGCAATCGCTCTCCGGGATGATCTCCGACGCAGCGCAGGGTCAACCGGATTGGCTCGCGCCCTGGTTCAACTTCTGGAGCCAAGCCGTGAGCGCGAATCCCGCGTTCTTTACGACCACGATTGGCCTCTTCGAGCTCGCCCTCGCTTTCGCGCTCCTTGCTGGCTTCTTGCGGAAGATCGCGTACACGGGAGGCATCCTCCTCAGCCTCGTCATCTGGTCCGTCCCGGAGGGGTTCGGCGGTCCGTACGGGCCGAGTTCCACGGACATCGGGACGGGAATCATCTACGCGTTCGTCTTCCTCCTTCTGATGCTCGTGAACGCAACGTTCGGTCCCAGCCGTATCTCGCTCGATTATGTTATCGAAACGAAATGGCCTTCGTGGGCGCGGGCCGCCGAAATTCGCAGTTCGCCGAGGATAGAGACTCGGTCCCCGCGATAAACCGAAACTCAGAGAATCCAATGGTCGCTCCGATCAAGGAGGAATCAGCCCCTTCTGGGAGGGAAAGGCTCCGAAGGGGCTATCGTCGAGTCGTATCTCCGTGGCCAGGCGTAAAGGGCCGTTCCTCAGTCGAGGCTTCGGCGTCGTGGTGATGGTGAAGCTTGTGGATTTCGCTCAGGATCAAAGCATACTCCTTCTTCGCTTCCATCTCGACGACCACGGTCAGCATGCGTATCCACATCGCCGGGTATGCCACGAGCCAGACCGCCGATGCGACGAGAATCGTGAGGACCGAACTCGGAAGGACGTTCCCCATTCCGACTTGTCCCAGGGCGCTCCGGAGCACGATTTGCGTCGCGATCGAGGACGCCGCGAGGAAGGCGATGAGCCGCAACCTCTTGACCCAGCGATCATGGATCGTCACCTGAGCCAGGTGGAACATCCCATGATACCATTCGACAATCCGCCGCCTCATCTACACAATGGGCGTTCAGTCCGTCCGTATAAGAGGCTTTCCAGTTGGGTATCAGCCTCTGCAAGTCGCGGACAATCAACGAACGGCCTTGGTCTCCCTCTTCAAGTTACGCGAGGACCCGGGGACACGGGATTCGGCCCTCACTCGGCCTTCAAGAAACGTCTCGCCACGGCCGTTCCCACGACGAGCATCCCGGTGGCGAACAGGGTGAGGTAGCTCAGGTAGGACCAATCGACGGTCCCGAAGACGACGATCCCCCGGCCCAAGAGGGCCGAGAACGAGACCGGGTTCACGCTCGCAATCGCCTGCATCCACGCGGGGAAGTTGGCGAGCGGGAGGAGGGCGCCGCTGGCGAACATGAGCGGCATCGTGATGAAGTTCGAGATCACCCCGGGCGTCTGCCAGTCCGTGCTCGAGGCCGTCACGGCCAGGAAGAACGACGACATGCCGAGGCCGAGGAAGAAGATCCCGAGGATCCACCCGGCCCACATGATCGGGTCTCCCTGAAAGCTCACGCCGAACAACGCGGCGGCGAGGATCATCACGGGAATCTGGATGAGCCCGCGGCTCGTCGAACCGAGGACCTTCGACAGGTACACGGTGGCCTTCGTCGTCGGCGTGAGCAGGATCCGCTTCATGAATCCGAATCGTTTGTCCTGGATCGTGCTCATGGATCCGAACATGCCTACCGTCAACATCGAGGTCGCCAAGACGCCGGGAAGCAGGAACGCGGTGTAGCTGTTCGTGTGGAACATCGACTGGACGAGGGCCGGAGAGGCACCGCTGAAACTGCTCCCGAAGAACGCGAGCCACATGAACGGCTGAACGAAGGTGATGACGAGCACCCAGGGATTCCGGAAGGTCCGGAGCAGCTCGCGGGCGTAGAGGCCCGTAAACTGGCTTCGTTGGCTCACGCTCCGTCGCTCCGACAATAGGGGGCGGCCGGTGACCCTGGCGTGGGTCGTCTCCGTGCTCATTGCCTCGCCCTCCGCATGGTCGCGTAGAACTTGCGATAGTCGGGCACGTCCGTTCCCGCCTGGTCGATCCGCTTACCCGTGATGTCGAGGAAGACGGTCTCGAGGCTCGGCTTCTCCACGTTGATCCGTCGGATCGCGTCCGTCTTCAACGTCGAGAAGAGCTTCGGGAGGACCTCCTCGGCCGCGGTGACCCGGAGGATCCATGCTGTCCCCTGGCTCCGGACCTCGGAGACGCCGGGGATCGAACGGAGCCGGGCCTCGTCCACGGCCTCGCTCGTCTCGAGTTCGACGAAGTCCGATTGGACGCGGGCCTTGAGGGCCGTGGGGGATCCCGACGCCACGATCTTCCCGTGGTCGATGATCGAGATCTGCCCACACAGGGCGTCGGCCTCCTCGATGTAGTGACTCGTCAACAGGACCGTGATGCCGAACTCCTTGTTGACGCCGGTGATCAGGTCCCACAGCATCCGCCGCGTGTTTGCGTCGAGGCCGATTGTCGGCTCGTCCATGAATACGACCTCCGGTTGATGCAGCAAGGCGAGTGCGATCTCCAGCTTCTTGCGCATGCCCGTCGAGAACGTCTTCACCCGCTCCTTTCGGCGGTCCTTGAGGCCGAAATAGTCGAGGAGGTCGGCGGCCCGGTCCTTCCATTCGGGAAGGCTTTGTAGCTTCGACTGCAGCCAGAGATTCTCCCACGCGCTGAAGTCGTCGTCGAGGATGACCTCGGATGCGACCCAGCCGATCCGTTGCTTCACGTGCATCGGATCCCGACGGACGTTGAATCCGGCGACGTACGCATCGCCTTCCGTCATGTCCGTGAGGCCCGTGAGCAACTTGATCATCGTCGTCTTGCCGGCCCCGTTCGGACCGAGGAGGCCGAAGACCGTTCCGGAGGCGACGTTCAGGGTGACGTGGTCGACGGCCGTCAGCTTGCCGTACACTTTCGTCAGGTTTTCCGTGACGATCGCATTATCGGTCATCGAGGTCCACCGGTCCTCACTTCGAAAGGATCCGCAAGACTTTCTTTCGCATCTCGATCACGATCCCGCGGAGTTCGTCCGCCTGCTTCGGGGTCACCTCGCTCATGTTCGTCCTCAGGAGCTTCCCGGTCGCTCGAAATTCTCGGAAGAGCGCCGCCCGTTGCGGACCGACGGCGGACTCGAAAGCGCGGAAGCGCTGCTCAATCTCCTTGCGGCGGCTCCGTAAGTACGCCTTGCCTTCGCGGGTAATCCGGTACGTCTTGCGGCGTTCCTCGCCGCTCACGGAGAGGTATCCTTTCCTCAGGAGAGCCCGCAGGGCCGGATAGATCGCGCCCGCACTCGGCTTGTAGAACCCGTGGTACCGTTCCTCGATCGCCTTGATGATCTCGTATCCGTGCATCGGCCGTTCCTCGAGCAGGTGCAGGACGAGACCTTTGAAGTCGCCCTTCCCGAAGAAATGGAAGAACCCTCCGAACTTCTCCGGGGCACTCATGAGGCGAGCTCCCGCCGCCCGTACCAGAGGATCGCGAGGACGCCGCCGGCGATCGCGTACCCCGCGAAGACGAGGAGGGAGGTCGCGGGATCCGGGATGAAACCAACGTCCCCGCCTCCGGGACCCGGCCGGACGGCGGGACCGCCGAGGGCATTCGCAATGATGCCCGATGCGGACGTCGGGATGAACCAAGGCTCGACGTTCGCGCGCGGGAGGATCCCCCCGATGATGCTGAAGATCAGGGTGAACAGGAAGAACGTCAGGACCGTCGCGGCGACGGTGCCCTTCAACAGGGCGGACAGGAGGTACGCGACCCCGACGACCGCGGTCATGTACCCGAGCGTGTAGAGGTACGACAGCCCGACTTCCCAGGTCAGAGACCCGGTGATGATGAGGGCGGCGATCGCCGCGGCACCGTAGTATAGGGACAGGACCGCAGTGCAGACGATCAGGCTGGCGACGATCTTGCCGAGGACCAAAACCTCGCGCCGCACCGGGTTCGGGAACAGGAAATAACCGGTCCGCTTCTCATGCTCCGATACCAGCGCGTCCGCCGCGAACAGGACTCCGCCGAGGACGACCAGGAGGCCCGAGAAGGTCGCGAACGTCGAGATGAAAGCGTCCGGAGTGGAGGCGTACTTGATGCCGAGGGCGGGCGGCAATCCGACGAACAGGCCGACGATGAGCCCGAGCAGGATCAGCATGCCCAGGAGCCGGCGGCCGCGAATGTACTTGCGAATCTCGTAGGCGGCGACCGTGACGATCTGGGCCAAGGGGCTCGGCGTCACAGGCGATCCGACTCCTGGATGCGGTCGAGGTAGAGTTGCTCCAGCGAGGAGCCGAGGGGCCGGTACGTGATGACCTTCAGCCCGCGGGCGATCATCCCCTCGAGCACGCGCGCCTGTCCCTCTTGGCCTCCGGTGATCCGGAGGTCGACCGTCGAGTCGCTGCTCGGCTTGACCTCCTCGACCCCGGGCAAACCGGCGAGGGCCTCGAGGTCCTGCGGCGTCGCGGGGTGGAGGAACGTCGCCTGGATCGTCGATGTGTCCGCGCCCCGGGAGAGCTCCCGCACGGAGCCGCGGATCAAGAGTTCCCCATGGTTCAGGAGCGCCACGTCGTCGCACACCTCCTGGACCTCGCCGAGGAGGTGCGAGCTCATGAAGATCGTGCGGCCTTGGTCTTTCAGCGACTTGATCACGTCGCGGACCTCCGCCATGCCGCGCGGATCCAACCCAGACGTGGGCTCGTCGAGGATAAGCAAGTCCGGTTCATGGAGGAGCGACTGCGCGATCGCCAGGCGCTGCTTCATCCCTTTCGAGAACTCCTGAATCCGATGGTCCGCCCATTCCGTGAGCTTGACCTCTTTGAGGACGGCTTCGCTGCGGCTGCGGAGGTCCTTCGACGACATGCCGCGGAGCCGGCCCGCGTAGGCGAGGGTCTCCAAGGGCGACAGGTAGCCGTAGAACTCCGGCGTCTCGATGACCGCACCGATTCGGGCGAGCGCACGCGTCGGTTCCCGCCGGACATCGATGCCGAAGAGGGCGGCCCGACCGCGGGAGGGCCGAATCAGGTTCGTCATGATCTTGATGGTCGTCGACTTGCCCGCTCCATTCGGACCGAGGAACCCCAACGAGGTGCCCTCCGCGACCGTCAGGTCGAGGGCTTTGAGGGCGGTGAAGTGGCCGTACTCTTTGCCTAGGCCCTCGAGGCGCACGGGGGCATCCCGGGTGATTGGTTGTTGAACGACGGCTTCCACGAAATCGCGATATATCGCGATATACTTAATACTTTGGTGAAGGTTCTATTGGGCACCGAGTTCCTCTGAGAGCGCGACTTGCCGTCGTGATAGACCAAGAGACGTAGTCAGGTATCCGGAATGCGGCCTCATCTGGTTGGGGCGAGTCGGCCTCGGGCAAGGAAACCCGACGCGGGCGGCGACGCTCTTTGTGGCGGCCAAGGCGCAGTTCGAGGCCGCGGGCCTGGCGATGGATCCCAATGAAGGGCCGGAATACGAGAAGGGATTGGCCGCCATCCGGGCCGCACTGGACGAGGCGACGTTCACGGCGGCGTGGGCGGAGCGGCGGTGTCTCACACGTATGCTCGAGCTGGAAAAGCCGGAATTCGACGGTTCTGGACGCGCTCCTGATTGAATGTTCATTGAGAGGCCAGGCGAACAACTCATCGAGTGGGCTTCCGGAATGCCGGTTCGGGGTCTAACGTAAATTCCCTGGATGGGAATTCGAGTCTTGCCGGACTACTGTGGTGGGTCGAACAAGGAGCTCCCGCTTTCCCCAAATTCACAGTGCAATGCCGGGCTTCATGGCAACTCCAGAACGATTCGAGCAGGACTAGCGCCGCGGCTCGATCATCCAACGGTACACACGACATCGATTCCAGGCCGGCTTCGCCGCGTTGACTTCGATGGAAAGGAGCATCGGACATCTCCGCGCCAGATTTAAATATCGTTCGGACCCCTTCAAGACTGTGCACAAGTTAGCCGCCGCTCTGCTTGGCGATGCTGCGGTCGGCAAGACCTCCCTCGTTCGTCGCTTTATGTTGGACCAGTTCTCCGACGGGTACCTTGCGACGGTCGGGGCAAAACCGATGAAAAAGAACTTGGAAGTGCAAGCCCAAGCCGGTCCCGAAAACGTCCAGCTGCTCATATGGGATGTCGTCGGCCAACGCGGCTACCATGGGGTCCAAGATCGAGTTCTCAAAGGAATACAGGGGGTTGTCCTCGGCTACGACGTCACGCGCGACGCAACACGTGAGAGCCTTCGCACCTATTGGATCCCGCGGATGAAGGAGGCGGACCTGCACGTTCCCGTCGTCATCGTCGGAAACAAATTGGACCTTTCGTCAGATCGGTGGGCCGCCCTCGAAGAATTGAAGAGCTTCGCGCGTCAGGCGGGATTGTCTGGGGGCGGCTTCCTCACGAGCGCGAAGACCGGAGAGCGCGTGGAAGACGCTTTTGTCTTGCTGGCCGGAGAGATCCTAGGAGGAGCCGTTCCGCCCTCGCTGGTGGCGAACGATGGACGTACTACGATGGAGGTCGATCCGATGGTCAGTGTGGTGGACCGCGTAATTACAGACTTCTGCGACGAATTTGGAGGCCCGGAACGTGCGATGGTCCACGTGCAACGCGAAGCCGCACGGGCGGGTTTGGACATCAACGCCCCGGACTGGCAAGCCGTTCGCCATTTCATCGAGAATCTCAACGACATCGATCGTGGACTGCGCGCCGCGAAGGCGACCGATACCCAGGCGCGTCGACTCCAATGGCTCTGGGAAGCCGCGAACGGATCCCCCGTTTGACCTCTCCCCCCGCCCGGGCTTTCGGTCAGACTTGTTATCACGGAAGATACGCGGGGGACTAGCTAAAAACGGACAATTAGTCGATAGTCTGTCGTGGTTCGAGGCGCAAGAGGCGCAGCCCTCCTCCTCCTCTCACTGGCAGTCTTGGTTTCGCTGTCTAGTGCGGCCGCCGGATATGGCGAACGAGTGTTCAACGCGAACCTCCAAACATCGGGACTTGGGTATCCGATCGCGTCTGGGATGCGAGCTGCCCAGTCGTTCCTCGTCGCCGACCCGTTCGACCTCCATAACGTTACCCTGTTCGTGAACAACACCGGGCTCAGCCAGTCCGATACCCTCAACGTTACGATCGAGACCGACGCTGCGGGGGACCCGAGCGGCGTGGCCCTGGCGAATTCTCAGCAGGCGCGTTCCGGATTGGGTTGGCTGGACTTTCCGTTCGCCCCGTCCGTGATTCTCCAGGGTCAGACAACCTATTGGATGGTCGCGAGCAGCCTGCAGACTGCGGGAGACGGGTACCTTTGGTACCATTCGGCGGCGGACGCGGTGCCTGGCGAGGCGAAAGTCGACCAAGGACTTGGCTGGATTGTCCCGACGCCGACGGACATGACGTACACGACCTATGGAATCCTGCGGGAACCAACGCTCGGTCTCGCCTTGCAAGAGCCGTCGACCGCCGACCCCGGGGCGAACTTTTCGTACTCGGTGCTTCTCAATAACACAGGATCGCAAATCGCGCCAATCGCATGGCTGAACATGACTCTGCCGTCCGGCATTCAGTACGTCTCCGACACAGCCAGCGGCCTTGGCGGAACGAAGACCGGTGATTTCAACTGGACGTTCGCGAACCTGACGAACGGGCCGCACTCTTTCAGCATCGGGGTCCGCGTAGACGAGCTTGTCTCGGCGGGATCAACCCTGGCGGCCCAGGCAAGTCTCGACTATTCGAACTCAACCGGGGCGATCAAGGCGGTGCCCCCTTCCTCGACGAGGCTCATCGTAGGTGTCAAGCCGAGGGATCTCTTCCTCACGTACGACGGCATACCGGACCTTGTCGATCGCTTGAGCACGACGCGACCGATGGGCGTCCTCGCCGATTTCGATGGTGACGGACAGCCCGGTCTGACCGTGGCTGCGGAGACTTCCCTTTGGAACGGCCCGAGGTGGATGCTGCAATCCCCTCTCGCCCGTCGGTTCCGGATGACGGGGCCGACGTCCTTGACGCTTTACATGGATAGCGCGTTGCCAAACGATACGGGAGACCTCGGAGTCGCACTATTCGACCAAGGCTCGCCCTCCACTCTCGTGACGGCAACGACCATCAATCTCACGTTCAACGGAGTTCGTGATTGGGAACCGTTCACCATTGACCTTCGCAGCGTCTATCATTCGTTCGACCCGGGCAACAAAACCGAGCTCGTCCTGTTCAATCAAGGAAGTCACGCGCTGTTCGTTGCGTACAACGAATCATCACTCCCGTCCCGGATCACTGTCAACACCCCGTCGTACGTCGAGTTCGACTCCATCCGCTTGACGGACGCTCGTGGCTCGGCAACGTATTTCTCGACCGCGGACGCGGTCCGAATTGAGGCGAACGTCTCGCACCCGTTCGGAAGTGTGGAGATTACGGAAATCCGCGTTCATCTCGTCGACCCGGAAGGAGCGGTCGCCGTCGCATCCGACTCTTTGAGCCTGACCATGACGGACCCCGAGTATCCTTCCGTGTGGAAGCTCTTCACGTACACCTACCAATCGCCGTCGAAGCAAGGGACGTACACCTTTTGGTTGAGCGCTTTCGACAGCAACAGCGACTGGGCAAAAGAGACTGGATCATTCCAGGTTCGCGCACCGGCCCTGAATCTGACCGTGTTCCCCCCAACGGCGTTCCGACGCGCCCTCGACCCTGTCGTGTTCGCGATTTACCTGAACAATACGGGTCAGGCGAATGGAACGGCTTGGCTGAACGTCACACTGCCTTCCGGTCTCGTGTACGTGTCCGATTCGGCGGCGGCGATCGGCGGAACACGGACCGGGGACTACAACTGGACCTTCTCGAATATTCCTCATGGCTCGCATAATCTTACGCTGACGACGGAAGTCGGGGCGGTCCCTGCCCTCAACGTGCTAACTGCCCTCTTCGACCTGCGATACGCGGACGCGAAAGGCTTTGTCTGGTCCGCCCCTACCGCGCAATCAAGAATCGTCGTCGGCGGGGCCCGCATACTACCGGCCGTTTTCCTTGACAAGGCGGTCCTGCATCCCACGGAACCCCTCGCAATCACCGTTCATTTCGACAACGTCGGGGATGGCGACTCGGCAACGGCGTGGATTAATGTCACGCTCGGCCCCAACCTCGGGTACTCGGCCGACGACGCCATCGGATTCAAGAATACAACCAGCGATCCTGTGCGGTTCGTTCTGTCCTCGATTTCGCCGGGGTCTCACTCCTTCACGATTTGGGTGAACGGATCCGGGAGCCTGATGCCCGGATTGTCGGTCGCGATTTCCGCTGTCGTCGACTACGCGCTGGCCGGTCCCCTGACCGCCCACAGCGTCGCATCCGCGACGGTGAGCGGAAGCGGACCGTCGTTCGGTCCCACCCTAAGCGGTGTCTCCGTTGCCAATCCGGGGGAAATCATCAATGTTACGCTGGACTACTCGAACCTCGGAACCGAGGCTGCCGTTGGCGTCCTCATCAACCTGAGTTTCGGCTCGGAAGCGACGTTCCGGTCCGCTAGTCTTCTGCCAACTTCGGTCCAAGGAGGTTCGGTGGCATGGTCCCTTCCATCGGTCGACGTCGGGAGCTACTCGATTTCGGTTTCCGTGAGCCTGCAAGTGGGCCTGTCCGACAATTCGGAACTCCGTTTCGTTGCCGATGTTTCGTTCCGCGACGGTTGGGGTAACCGCCTAACGAGCACGTCAGGCACCTATTCAGTCCGCATCGGCGCCCCGTTCCTTTCCCTCGACCTCTTTTCGGGTTTCGTAACGGTCGAACCGGGAGACTCGGAGCGCGTCACGGTCTCCTACGCAAATCTGGGCATCGGAACGGCTGCCCACGTCTGGATCAACCTCACCCTTCCCAATGAAGTGGTGTACCTTGCGGACGATGCAGGGCCGGCGCCCGCCGTCTTAGGATCAACCTGGAGCTGGCATGTCACCTCCGTCTCTACGGGAGTCCGACTGTTCCACGTCGATCTCCGGATCGCCTCGTGGGCGAGCGACGGACGGAACATCCATCTGTTGGCTTGGCTGAACGGAACTGACGCGAGTGGGAATCGGGTGAACGGATCCGCCGGAAGCATCGGTTTCCTTGTCCGGACGGCCGCGATCACCGTCGAGGCCATCGTCCCCATCCAAGAGGGAATCCCGGGGGAGGATGTCGTCGTCACGGTGTTCCTGAACAACACCGGGAGCCGGACTGCCGTCCTCGTTTGGCTCAATCTCAGCTACGGCTCCGGCCTTGTTTTCCTCGGGGATACGTCCGGCTTGCCGCGCCAACTGATAACCAGTTCTGTCTCATGGCTCCGACTTGCAATGGTCGCCTCGGACCGGTTCGTGTTTACCTTCATTCTCCATATTACCGCTCGGCCCGGGGATGTGGCTTCGATGAGCCTCGAAGCCTTGTATAGCAATAGCAAGGGCGTCCTGGTTGGATCGAAACGCACGAGCGATTTCGTTGTCCGAGCAATCGAACCGCCGAAAGGACTACTGGAACAACCATTGGTTCTGGCGGCTATGATTGGCGTGGCGATCTCCGGCGCTTTCGGTTTCCGGGTCTGGAGTTCGCGCCGCTATCGTATCGAAGAGGTGTTCCTCATCAACCGGACCGGAATTCTGCTGCACCACGTGTCCCGGCGAGAAGAGATCCATGGAGGAACCGATGGAGAAAAGGATCGAGACCTGGTCGGCGCGATGCTGACGGTGGTTCAGCAATTCGTCCAAGACGCATTTGCCTACCGGGAAAATCACGTGTTGAAGGAACTCGAGTTCGGGGATTATCGCCTCCTGATCGAGCGCGGCGAGCGTGTATTCCTGGCCGTCGTATTCGTTGGAGCCGACAACGCGCACCTTCGCCGATGGGCTCGTCGCAGTCTGGACGAAATTGAAGAAGAGTTCGATCAAACCTTGGCGGCGTGGGGCGGCAACATGGACGACATCGTCGGCGTCCGCAGTTCGCTCGAACGACATCTCGTGAAGGCAGGAGGCGCGAACTCACGAGTCCGAAGGATCGCTCCGCAGAAGGTGTAGGCGAAGCAGCCTAGGAAGCCGACTGGGTGAGTCGGCTGCGGAATTCGGCTCGCCTTGGAAAACCCCCTCCTTCTCGCAGCTGGCCCGGGTCTCGCCGTCGATAATCTCGCCGCAATCTCCAAGATATGATGCCTTTCATACAGCCCGAAATGGGACCAGGCGCGCGAAAGTCCCCCAGACGACACTCGGCGGTTCAGCCTCCGGAAACAGCCGTAGATTTTCGGTTCAAGGTATGTCTCCTAGGCGAGGCCGGCGTCGGCAAGAGCAGCTTGGTGGCGCGCTATGTCCTCAATCAGTTCACGGAGCGATACTCCCCGTCGATTGGGGCCCGGATGCTAAAGAAGGAGATCCGGGTTGGGACGCCAGAGGGCGACGTGAACGTGGTCCTTCTCATCTGGGACGTGATGGGGGAAAAGACGTTGGCGGACTTGCTGAAGGATGCATACTTTGGCGGCAGCCAGGGCATCCTCGGAGTCGCGGATCTCTCGCGTCCCGATACGATCGAGGAGCTGCCGGGTTGGATTAGTGCAGCGCAATCCGTCGCCGGGCCTGTTCCCGTGGTCCTCCTGGGAAACAAGAACGATTTGCATCCGAGCATTGAATCAACGGAGAGTTTCGTCGCCCTAGCCGAGCGATCTTCCACCCCCTGCTGGCTGACGAGTGCAAAGACGGGCGAGAACGTAGAGACGGCCTTCCAAATGGCTGCGGCCGCGATATTGGGACGCTACCGAACCGATCGCCGTTCCGGCCCCTCAAGACCCATCCCCGCCTCGGCTAGCCAAACTTGAGATGCCTGGCTGTAGAACTTCGACCAGGCAAGACAACGGAGACCGCTGGGAACGAGCGAGATGCATCTCCGGGATGACAGGTTCCACGAAGCAAAGGTGGTGGTTTAGGCACCACTTGAAAACAATTGACTGCTCGGGGAATTCAACTCTTTTTCACTGGCCCCCTGGCGGCTTCTCATTCGACGAATGCGACGGCGATCCGATCACAACGTTACATCCACGGTGATCGTGACGGTATGTGTTAGGGAACCGGAGGTCGCGGTGACCGTGACCTCGTAGGTTCCGAGCGTCGTCAAGACGCCTGCGGAAACCGTCAACGTCGACGTCGCCGTCCCACCTGAGACGACGGTGACGACGTCAGGATTGACTCCCGCCGTGGGATAAACAAGGCAAACAAGAGACGCGCAGGCGACGGACGCGCTCAAGCTCACGTCCCCGGAGAAGCCTCCGACGCTCGTCAGCGTGATGGTGGATGTCCCAGAAGATCCTATGTGGATCGTCAGGGTGTTCGGCGATGCGCTGATGTCGAAGTCCGGAGGAGGCGGGGGCGGATTCGGGGTTGCCGAGACTTCGTTCGATCGAGGACTTTCTCCTGCGGCGTTCCTTGCGGTGACTTGGTAGAAGTACGATTGACCATTCGTCACGTTCGTGTCGGAGTAGGTAAGGACGTCGCCGACGGTCGCGAGGAAGGTCGCTCCCCCGGCCGTCGTCCCTCGGTAAATCTGGTAGTTGGTGATCGGAGAGCCACCATCGGAGGCCGGCGCCTGCCACGAGAGGCCCACGTTCGCGTCCCCGGCGACAGCCTCAAGGTTCTGAGGGGCCGACGGGGGGGTCACAGATGACGACAACCTCCAAGCAGTGAAGGGGTGTATTTCCCAGTGCCAGGGGCCCTCCCAGAAGACGAAGCCTTGGACATCGAGCGAGATGCTTCCGTTGGACTGCTGTTGGGCCAGCGTTGCGTTGTCGCAAAAGGGAACCCCGACGCCGCAGTAACCCTTGCCCAACCAGTCCCGATCGATCTCGATTCTCAGGTAACCGCTGGTCGTTCCGATCGTGATGACCTGTCCCCCGTTCGTGCAGACGGTGTGGTTGCCCGGGTACCGGCCGCCGCCGTTCTGCTTGGAATACCATTGCGAACAATCGGTCGTCTTCACACCGTAGCCGTACAGAGAGACTCCATTGATTTGGACGAAGGAAGAGGTCGCCTGGCCGGTCATGTTCGTGATCGTGCACGGCGGGGAGAGGGCGCGTTCCTGCGGGATGCCTCCCGCGGTCGAGTTCGTTTGGTAACGACTGCCGTTGACGGTTTGGGACGGATAGGCGGGTCCCAGGACATCTCGGATCGTCACGAGGTCCGCGGCGCAGGCGACGTTCGGATTCCAGGACGTGAGACCCGAATCCTCGACCATGTGGCCGGCCGGAGGTGACCCGAACGAGTTCCAGAGTGCGGCAGCAAGTGGCGTTACCGCGAAGGCCGCCACGGCGAGGCTCATGACGAGGACAAGGACACGGAAAGCCAGGCGCGGC